>CALMZT010001145.1 GCA_937870805.1 uncultured Chloroflexota bacterium | reverse complement strand
ACTTTTTGTGAGGAGGTCACCGATGAAAAACTTACTCTTTGCCTGCTTGCTTAGTGTGTTTCTGTGCCTGTCTATTCAGGGACAAGCGCCGCGTCCGATGACATTCGATGACATTATGGCCTTAAAGACCGTTGCTAATACGGCCATCTCGCCGGACGGAAAGTTCATTGCTTATACCGTCTCTTACGCGGATATGAAAGAGAACGAGCGGCGCACCGAAATCTGGATGGTGGCAGCTAATGGAGGACAGGCGCGCCGTTTCACCTACGGCAAGAATGACACCGCACCACAATGGTCGCCCGATGGAACACGCATCGCCTTTGCTTCTCAAGCATCAGGCAACCTGGACATCTATATAATGGAAACAAGCGGTAGTCAGCGGCGTCGCTTAACGTATCACAGCAGAAATAGTCTCTCCCCGTCATGGTCGCCCGATGGCATGTACATCGCCTTCGTGTTTGAGGGGTTCAACGGCTACGAAATTCATGTCGTCGGGGCTGATGGCAGTGGTGAGCGACGTATCTCATACGCTGGAGTTGCAGGTTCAACGCCTCTATGGCTGCCATGAGGGTGCTGCGTGCAGGGATGGTGTTGTGGGGATGGTGCATGGTGTTGGTCATTGCGGCGTGTCTCGTCGGTTTGATGATGCCGAGTCATCAAATCGCCTATCTCGCGCGTTATTCGTTGACCGATGAGCAGAGCATTTCAATCGTTGATATTGCGCATGATTTGAGTCTTCCCTTGCGCGGACATTTCGTGGTTTTACCAGATGGGATCCTGGGATTTCGGCGCGAAGAGGAGGGTCTGATTTTCACTGAACCATTTCGCAGCAGCCGAGACTTTTTGATCCCCGATACAGAGGGCGTTGCTGGCTGGATTGACGCGGCGTGGTCGCCTGACAGCACAAGGTTAGCGCTTGTCTCTGCCGCAGCCAATAACAGCTTCAGCCTGAACCCACGCATCTTCATCAGCGATGGCGTCACACTGCGTAACCTGATGCCACAGCGCACCTTTCGCAGCATTGGCGGAATCGTCTGGTCGCCGGATGGGACACGCATCGCGTTCGTCGCCTATGAACGGGTGAGGAGTTTTCCAGCCATTTATGTCTTGCAGGTGAACAGCGGCAGCATTTTGCAGTTGTCGCCGGATGACGCCTATGTTGGACAAGCTGCCTGGTCACCGGATAGCACTCAGCTTGCATTTGCGATGGCTCCAGATGTGGCTGCCGACATTTATGTGATCAACGTGGATGGCAGTAATTTACGCAACCTCACCGATAGTCCAGCCTATGAACTCACACCACAGTGGTCGCCAGACGGGACACGCATCGCCTTTGCGTCACGATTGGACGACAGTACGGAAATCTACGTGATGGACAGCAATGGCAGCCATGTCCAGCGTTTGACGAATGATTTGCGTGATGAGTTGTCTCCACAGTGGTCACCCGACGGTGAATATATTGTGTATGAAACTCGGAATTCGTCTTTTAATACTCAGGTACACATCATGCGCGCGGATGGCAGCGATCAACAGCAAATCTCGTACACGGGGCTGACAGGTTCATCTCCTGTTTGGCTGCCATGAGCCTACTGCGCATCGGGTTGATGGTGTGGGGGCTATCGTTAACGTTGGTGATGGTGGCGCGCGTCATTGGTAAGGTCCTACCAGAAGGAGCACAGTTGGCATTCAGCGCCATCGAACCGGACATGACCATCACGATTTACCTGTACGATCTGACACGCCGTCTCACCGTGCCGCTGGTCTTTGACGTGGATCGCACGCTGTCGTTTTCGCCCACGCGCCAGTTGATCTTTTCGCAGCCCACGCACGACGAAGAGTACGCCGTTTTCCGCTGGCATGACGGCGAAACTGTGCAGTTGTCGCCAGATGGAGTACGTGATCGCTATCCAGCGTGGTCGCCAGATGGTACACAAGTGGCATTTCTCTCGTTCACGGATGAGCTTTCGACGCTGACTATTATGAACGCCGATGGCAGCCAGCGCCGCGCCCTGGCCAACGAAGGCTGCCCCAACATCCGCACCATTCCGATTTGGCTGCCCGACAGCCAGCGCATCATGTTCCGTTACGGCGATGACCAGGTACAGCTTGCCTGCGTGATTGATACCGTCTCCGGGGAAACGTGGGACTTCGCACACGATACTAATATTCCCTCACTGCCTGCGTGGTCGCCCGACGGCACCCGCATCGCGTTCGCCATCGAGACGCCGAACTTCGCCAACATCTACAGCGCGGACATCACGCAAAACAGCGTGTCCAACATCGGGCAGCTTACGCAGGGCACCAACGACTTCAACACGAACCCGCGCTGGTCGCCGGATGGCGCGCAGATCGCGTTTATCTCGAACCGCAGCGGCAACCGTGAAATCTACGTCATGAACGCCGACGGCAGCGGCGTGCGCAACGTCTCGCAAAGCAACGCCAATGATTTCTTTCCGCTGTGGTCGCCGGACAGCACACAGCTTGCGTTTATCTCGAACGAAGAAGGGGATTGGGGGATTACCATGAACGCCGTCGATGGTACAAGTTCGCGCCGCATCACGTATCGCTTTCGCGCACGTCCGATTTTGATGGTCTGGCTGGGGTCATGATGCTGCGGCTTTTGCTCAAACTTGGGGGAAGTTTCTGGCTGGGAGGCAGAGCAGGTTAACCGCTATGCTCACTAACGCGGCGAATCCCATCTGGTCGCCTGACGGTTCGCAAGTCGATTTTCTCTCTCATGAGGCAAACAAGTAGTCTGTTTGTGTGGTCAACAGCGACGGCACAGGCTTGCGTCGAGTCAGTGCTATTCCTGTCGTGAATGCCACCTTCAGTCCTACAGGGCTGCCCTAGCAAAAACAAATAGGGGCGATGGTTCGCCCCTACTGAGAGTGTTTGTAAAATGTCGTTCATAGAAATCAACCCCTCTCTAAATCTCGCCGCTTCGCTTACACGCCAGCGGAGAGAGACTTAAAAACGGTGTGCGTCCCCTATTCTCCCCCTTTCCCCGCAAGCAGAGAAAGGGGGTCGGGGGGGATAGGGGTTAGGTTTATTGCACATCACTTCTTTTTGCAAACACGTTCTATCAACTTAAAACTCTAGACTCGCCTACCCCTGATTATTCGGCAGCGTCACTTCACATTGTCCGGCATCGGCTTGGCAGGTCGCTACAACATCACCCTCTTTGAGCACCTCGAACTCGCCCGATGTCCAGAAAATCTCGCTCGGCAAGCGGAAGACGATGGCGCGCACGAACTCGCACTGTGACGGTGCCTCAAATTCGCCCGCGTCCTGCTGCCAGATTTGTAAACAGTTGTTGGCAGGCACCGCGCCGATGTTAATGTCGATCACGACTTCTTCCCAACGCTGCGTATCGAAGACCACACCGCCGCGACGGAACGACACACCCACCAGATCGGTCAATTCACTACTCGGCACGAGCGTAAACACGCCATCGTCGTAAATCAACTCAATCGAGCTTGGCGGGCTGGGAGTGGCTGTCGGCTCAACGACGAAACCGATGGGCGTATTGGTCACGAAGATGAGACCGCCGCCCGGACGTGCGCTGGTGCTGGTTGCTGCCGCTGCCACACCCCCGCCGCGTATCACTTCTATGGGATCGATAAGCTGTGTCCAGCGCGGGTTGAGCGACACCTGCGTCTCAACACGATTGCCCTCAGCGTCTTCATATTCAACGATGAATTCATTCGGCAGATTGTCGGGCAGATCGACGATCACCTGCCACTCTGCCCAATCCCAGATCGGCTGGTACTCCAGGTCAAGGATACGATAATTGACCGCCGTGCCGAACCAGTCGCCCTGCCAGGTGTTTGCTTCGGTGGTCAGGTACAGGCTGCCGACTTCGGGATCTGCCAAAGCCGTCAGCACGTTGGGGCGTCCACCAAGCACGACAATGAACAGCACATCACGGCTGACATTTTCCAGTTGGCGCACGGCGATGCCAACTTCACGGTAAGCGACGTTGGTGACGCTGCGATTGTGCAAGTCTGAATTGTGCCAGAAGTTCAGTGCAGACTGGATATTCCCGACGGCGGCGATTTCCGTCAGCGAAATGCGCTGCGGGTTGCCATAGGTGGGCCAGTTAAACGGCGCGCGCTGTGAACGTGCCCGCGCGTCCATGCCTTGCGCGTCGATGTGAATATCCCCGCCCGCAGGAATATCATCACCTAAAGTCAACAGGTACTCGATCTGTGAATTTGCCATCGCTTCGAGTGTCTGGTTATAGACCAGTGGACCTAAACCGAGTTCCAGCCGCCACAGATTGAGTTCGGAAGCAAGTTCAGGAATCAACTCCTCAACTTCTTGCGAATGAACGGGCGTGAGACTTATCATCAATAAAATCACCAACAGCAAAGCAGCAGAAAGCGCAGCGCGTTTCATAAAAGAACCTCTTTCTCAATGGACGATTTTGTTGGAGTAAATCAAATCGAAGCATGACTTCCGTGAAGGAGGCGCTTTTCCCCTGTGCGCTTCCTACTCCAAATGTTGTTTTTTCTTAGTGGAACTCTAAAATTATAACAGATAACGGAAGTTCGCCAATAGGGGTGTCGATTTTTTGGGTAATAATTCATTTCGCAATCAATAGGAGATTATACCTATGTCCCTCCCTCTTTCTGGTATCCGCGTGCTTGACCTCACACGCCTGCTGCCCGGGGCAGTGTGTACCTTGCTGCTTGCCGATCTCGGCGCTGATGTGATCAAAATCGAAAGCCCCGACGGCGGCGATTATGCGCGGTTGATCTCACCCACCTTTTACACGCTCAGCAATCGCAATAAACGCAGCGCGATTATCAACCTGAAAGCGGGCGTTGATGTGCTGAAAAAGCTCGTCGAAAGCGCCGACGTGCTGGTGGAAAGCTATCGTCCCGGCGTGCTGGCGCGGCTCGGCTGCGATTACGACGCCTTAAAAGCCGTCAATCCGCGTCTGGTCTTTTGCTCGATGTCCGGTTATGGACAAGCTGGACCTTATGCAGCGCGCGAGGGGCATGATTTGAACTACATTTCATTAGCGGGCATCACAGGCGCGATGAGCACACCGCAGCCGCCCGGTGGACAGATGGCAGACGTAGGCGGCGCGTATATTGCCGTTGCAGGCATCATGGCGGCGCTGTTCAAACGTGAGCGTGAAGGCATTGGCTCATTTGTCGATGTGTCCTTGTTCGAGGCGGCGCTGCCCTTCGCAGCTTATGCCTGGTCAGAAGCGCTCTCGTCGGGCACAGGCGCGGGCGAAGGTGGGTTGACAGGTGGCTTGGCGTGCTACAACATATACACCGCGCGCGACGGCAATCACATTGCTCTCGCTGCGCTGGAGCCGAAATTCTGGACAAACTTCTGCGCGACGGTAGAGCGCACCGACTTAATCCCCGACTACGTGCTGCCAGAGCGCCAGCGTTATCTCAAGGTCGAAGTGGCGCAAATCTTCGCGCGCCGCACGGCACAGGAATGGCACGATCTGTTGTACGATGCTGAATGCTGCTTTTCGCTGGTAGCATCGCCCGATGCGCTGGCAAATGACCCGCAGGTTGCAGCGCGCGGCATGGCTGGCGTTGACGATGGCGGTGCATGGCTGCGCAGCCCGTTACACATCGACGGCGATACTGTAGAACGCACTACAGCCCCGGACTACGGCGCACACACCCGCGACATCCTGCGCGCAGCAGGCTATACCGATGGCGATATTGACGCGCTCATCACCGCAGGCAAGGTGCAGTAAGCCTCTCACACATATAAATTTATTATATGAAAATCGACCCATAGGAAAATCGGAATGCTTGAATCCGCTTATAATAGGTATAGAGAATGGCTCACATATCCACAAACAGCTTTACCGTTGAGCCGTGAAATTAGATGTTCATGCACCTTCACAGGTGGTCTTGTGACAAACATCAGTATTCGAGACTGGAATTGAACTGACAACTGTGAACTTGCATAAATTAGTGAGCTGAATGCAGAAGATTGAGCCTTATCCATACGTCGGAGCCGCATCATGGCAACATACGTTTTAGTCCCGGCGGGTTGGGCGGGCGGCTGGCAGTTGAAAGGGGTCGGCAGCATTTTGCAAGCCGCTGGTCATGAAGTCTACCGCACCACGTTGACAGGTCTTGGAGAACGAGTCCATCTTGCCAATCCCAATGTCGGGATGGAAACGCATATCCAGGACATCACCAACCTCTTTGAATACGAAATGCTCGACAATGTGCTGCTGGTGGGTGACAGTTATGGCGGCGCGGTCATTACAGGCGTCGCCGAGCGCATCCCGCAGCGCCTCCATCCCCGCGATACTCTCGCGGACTACCACGGTCGGCTCGTGCCGCTCCCCCTGCTCCGGGATATCCCAGCGCACGAAGCGCCACCCCTCCGCCACCCGACGCCATCGCCGAGCGAACGTGCCGGGCGC
>CALMZT010001144.1 GCA_937870805.1 uncultured Chloroflexota bacterium | reverse complement strand
ATCACCCTTACTTCGTAGGGGCGCACCAATGTGTGCGCCCTGAGGGACAAAAAACGAATATTCAGATAGGTTCTTAACCCCGCAGCAATTTCGGAATATCGCGCAGCTTCGGTACTTGTCCCGCCAGCAGCGATTGCGCGCGGAACAGCTTGCCCGCCATCCAGATCATGAGCACATCGGTCAGCGCCAGTACCGCAAGGCTGATGATGATCTCAATCGCTGGAACATTGGTCAGCACCAGACGCTCAACCATCGCAATCGGCGACGTGAACGGGATGATACTCAAAATCACAGGCAGGGGATCATTCGGCGCTTGCAGGAACAAGCCCAGGAAGTACAGCGGCAGCGCAGCGGGCAGTGTGAACACCACTGCATATTGTGGACCTTCCTGCATCGAATTGGACAGCGCGCCCACTGCACCATACGCGGCGGCGAAGTAAAGATATGCCAGTATGAAATACAGCAGAATGATGGGCAGGATGTTCCAGGGCAGCACGAGATTATCCAAAAATGTTCCGGTAATCCCTAATGTTCCTGCCAGCCACACCAAACCAACCACTGAACTCAGCCAGACGACAATCTGTATCAAGCCAAGCAGTCCCATCGCCAGAATCTTGCCTGTAAGCAGCGAGATCGGGCGCATGGTGGACACAAGGATTTCGATGAGCCGCGTCTCTTTTTCGTCAACCACACTTTGCAGCAGATAGCCGTTGGTGGTGAATACACCTAGCATCAACGCCAGTGAGAAGATGTACACGATGCCGAAATCTGCGCCGAAATCACGCTCAACACTCTGCCCACTCGCCGTTTCGCGCGTCACATCCACTTCGATCACGCTGGTCGTAGGTTCACGTAAGCGATTAATCAGCGCCGGGTCAATGTCGTTACCTAACTCCCCAAAAATCAGGTTTTGAATTAGGTCGCTGCTGTTCACGACAACGCTAAACGCCAGCGTCGGCACGTACAACGTCACCGCACCAGTCTGTAGATAGTCGGCAGGGATGACATAATAACCGTCAATTTCGCCTGCCTCCAAAGCAGCGTGTGCAGCGGTTTCATCGTCGTAGTGTGTATACAGTGCCTCATCAGGAGAGTCAGGGAACAAGCCTGAATAATCGACGTAGCCGACCTGCTGCATCCCCTGCATACTGAAATCATCATCGCTTGATTGCTGCGTTTGATCGGGTACGGTTCCGTCGGCAGCGTTCCGATCTGTGATGACCTTATAACCCAACAAAATCGCCAGCGCGATCAGTGGGATACCAAACGTCATGAACAGATAGCCCTTGCGCCGTCCATTGCGCCGCAGTTCATAGCTGAATACTTGCCACATATGCTTCAACATAGCTTACCTTCCCATCGATTCTTCGGCTTTGGCGACGCTGGTGGCGTATCCTGAGGACGAGGTAATCACGCGCCACAGTTCGCGCGGCGAAGGACGCTTGCCGTACATCAGCAAACCCCAACGGAACACGCGCGCTGCCGCAAAGGCAACGATCATGCTGCCCACCACGAGCAGCCCAAGACTCAGCGCGATCTGCCATCCCGGCACGCTGGCAAAGGCGAAGCGCATCAGCATCGCCGGACCCGCAGTGAACGGGATCATCGACAGAATAGTGGGGATAGTGCCATTACCGTCCTGGATGAACTGTGTGATGAAAAAGAACGGGATGACGAATACGAGCGAGAAAAACCCGGAGATTTGCCGACTTTCCTGTTCCGAACCCACTGTTGCGCCGATGCCCGCCAGCAGCGTCCCATCGAAGAAGTAACTCAGCAGGAAATAGAGCAAGCCCAGGATTGCCATATCCGCCGGGATTTGTACACCATCCAGAAACGATACCTGCGCTTGATTGCCAAACGTCACGATCAGCACGCCACCCACAATCCAGATCAGGAACTGCGTCAAGCCCAACGCGCCCAAGCCCAGCACCTTACCGAGCAGCATTTGCAAGGGGGTGACGCTGGTGATGAGCATTTCCATGATGCGATTGACCTTCTCTTCGACCACGCCGCCCATCAGGAAGCCCGCTGTCACTTGCGACGCCATCATGAACACAATCACGAAGATGAACGGGATGAGGAACAAGCTGGCAAACGCCGCGCCTGTTAGCTCGCGTCCACTATCTACCGCCACGACTGTCAAATCGACAGGTTCAATCACGCGCTCAGGAGGTAAACGCAACCCCTCTACCTGCGCGGCAAGGTTGGCAGCAAGGAAGCTGTCAATATCATCTTCCAGCGCCCCCGGCATACTTTCAGTAGCGAAAAAACGCACAGCACCCACCGCCATATAGTTGCGCGGCACGACGACGTAACCACCGATCTCACCCGCATCCAGTGCTGCGCGCGCCACTTCATCCGTTTCATACGCCACAAAGTAATCTGGCTTTTGCAGCGCTTGCGTCAGTATTCCCGCATTATCGACGTAACCGATTTGCCCCAGACTCTCCGGGTCGTCCTGTCCGCTGGCGATGAAGGTGAACACCAGCATCATAATGACGATGGTGAGTAATGGCGCACCGAACGCCGCGAACAGGAACGAACGGCGGCGCAGATTAAACCAATACTCGCGCCACGCGACAATCAGCATCTTCTTCATGACTTTTGCCCCTCTACCACCTGAATGAAGATGTCATTCAGGCTGGGTACGGCGAG
>CALMZT010001143.1 GCA_937870805.1 uncultured Chloroflexota bacterium | reverse complement strand
ACTCTCCTTTCCACTAAAAAATCAATTGATAAGCCAGCTTGGATGTCGATTCTTAAATGCACCAGTTGACCTATAGTGAATCCGTCTAGATGGCTTATGATGTTTGGTTCAGCTTCTCCTACAATGGGGGCAATTCCAAGTTACACGAAGGAGTAACCAATGGCGTTACGAACTCTACAGGATTTGTTTCTTCACGAGGTTAAAGACCTCTACGACGCTGAACACCAACTGACAAAAGCGCTGCCGCTGATGGCGAAGGGCGTTTCTGACCCCGAATTAAAAGCGGCATTTGAAGATCATCTGAAACAAACGAAAGAACATGTAAAACGGCTGGAAAAAGTCTTCAAGACACTGGACAAGGAGCCTACACGCAAAACCTGCCTGGCGATGCAAGGCTTGATGACTGAAGCCCACGAAATGCTCGAAGAAGAAGCCAGCGCCGTCGTCAAAGACGCAGGCTTAATCTCCTCGGCACAGCGTGTGGAACACTACGAAATGGCAGGCTATGGCACTGCTCGCACCTTTGCTTATCTTCTCGGCAATCAAGAAGCTGCCGCCTTACTTCAAACAACACTGGACGAAGAAGAAGCAACGGATAAGAAGCTCACCCAACTTGCAAATAACATTAATGTGGCAGCACTAGGATAAGGAGAAAACTCCAATGAACCGCGAACAGAATGGCGCGTTAACGCTTATCAAGGAAGGCATGGAAGTTTTCGACGCGAACAACAAGAATGTTGGCAGCGTCGCTTACGTGCGTTTTGGGGATGACAATCCCCGTGAGGACTTCCACACTGAAACCGCTTCCGTTCAGGACAAGAACGCCAGTGACGAAATCGTTGAAACGGTAGCCGAAGTGCTGGTCGGTAACGACGAAATCCCTGAAGAACTCGGCGCGCGTTTGCTGCGCTATGGCTATATCCGCATTGACGGCGGGCTGCTGCACAGTGATCGTTTTGCGACGCCCGATCAAATCGCGCGGGTCACAGATCATCACGTCGAACTCAATGTTCCCGCCGACGAATTGATTACCCTGTAACCTACTGTCTCAGCAGAAATAAAACAGAGGGCAGCTACATAGCCGCCCTCTGTGTATTTATAGTTCGCAAAACTTCTGAAGCATATCAGTCTGAATGAACAATCTTATTCTCCACCGCCATCGCCACCGCCTGTGTGCGACTGGCTGTGCCCAACTTAGACAAAATGCTGCTGACGTGGTTTTTCACGGTTGAGCCGCTGATAAACAGGCGCTCGGCAATTTCTCGATTGTTCAGCCCTTCAATCATTAGCGTTAGCACTTCGCGTTCGCGCTCCGTCAAGTCATAGCCCACAGCAGGACGCCGCGTCGTTGCGCTGATAAGAGCTTGTGCCGCTTCGGGAGCCAAGGTCGATTGCCCATCATAGGCTTTGCGTATCGCGTTGGCGAGATCGTCCCCAGAGACGTTCTTCATCAGATAACCAATCGCGCCTGCTTTAAACGCTTTCGAGACGTTCTCGTCGTCGTGGTAGCTGGTCAGAGCAATAATCTGTGTGCCCGGACAAGACTCGCGGATGCGCTTAGTGGCTTCAATGCCGTCCATACGCGGCATAATCATATCCATGAGCACAACATCCACCGGCTGCTGGCGGCACTGATCAACCGCCGACTGACCATCACTGGCTTCGCCAACGATGCGCAGATCGTTGAAATCTTCCAGCAGCACCGATAAGCCTTTGCGCACCATGTCGTGATCATCGACGATCAATACTTTAATTGTTTGCATGTCGCTCATGTTTTAAATCCCGCTCTTTACTCCAAACTAAAGTCATTTTCGTGCCTTGCCCAATTTCGCTTTCAATGTGCAGAGACGCGCCAATCGCTTCTGCTCGTTCACGCATGATTTCGAGTCCTAGACTGGTCGGCGCAACCTGCTTGACATCAAAGCCTGTGCCATTGTCCCAGATAGAAAGTTCCATGCGATCAGAGTGCGGCTGAACCGTGATCCGCACAATTGACGCCTTCGCATGTTTGTCGATGTTGTTCAGTGTTTCCTGTGTGATCCGATAAAAAGCAATTTGTACGTCGGGGGGCAGCGGCGCAGTGTCCGCAATATCCATCATCAGTTTGAATCCACGACGACTTTGAATCGGTTCCAGATACTGCTCGAATAGCTGCTTCAAATTGACTTTAGTCAGCGACTCAGGGCGCAGTTCCAGCAGCAGAATACGCATCTCTGAAAGCGCTGTCACGGTAAGCCGATGCACTTCTTTCATCAATTCATGGGCGCTGGTAGGCTGTTTATCCCAGCGCCGCAGCGCAGATTCACTCATCGCGCTGCATGTAAACAACGTTTGGCTGACTGAATCGTGCAGTTCACGCGCCAGCCGCTGCCGCTCCTCTAACGCTGCTAAATCCTGCGATTGGCGATACAATCGTGCATTCTGAATGGCAATTGTGCATTGTTGGGCGAAGGCGGTCAAGCGCGCCACATTCTCTTCGCCGAAGGCATCTTCCTCCTGGCTAAATACGTTGATGAAGCCGATGATTTTTTTCTGCAAAAGGATGGGCACGCCCGCATACGAGCGTACATTTGCCTGTTTCGCCACCTGTGCCAGCGGTTTTTCTGTTTGCAAATCCTCAATGACAATGGCTTCGCGCGTATTCACAAACGAGCGCCGCAGCAAGGGAATATCCTCAAGCTGTAACTTGTCCTTCGCGCTGAGTTCCTTTGTATCATGTTTATCTTCATTGCGCTGGCGCGCCACCTGCAAGCCGCCGGCATTGTATAAGGTGATACTCGCCGTGTCATGTGGAACAACGACGCCGATATTTGCCAGGATACGATCCAGCACTTCATCAAGATCAAGCGTGCTGGTTAAGACTGCTGCCGTATCGCGCAGCGCTTCGGCATAGCGGCGCTGTTCCTGTTCAGCGACTTCCAGCAGTTTGCGGCTGGTAACGTCGGTATAGTGTTCAATGCGTCCTCCCGCATACATCCCCGTGCGAATGGGCTGGCTCCAGTGTTCAAGCCAGCGCTCCTCACGATTATCGCCCACTACGACATGACACTCGAAGCGGTCTGTGAATTGCTGCTTTTCGTAAGCCACTAACAGATGGTTAGCATATTCATCAGGTTCAGAGAAAACACATTTGAGATGATCGTTGATAAGAACGCGCTTGTCCTGACCAAGAATCTGGTCGCGCGGAATGCCAAAGTACGCTTCTGTTGCGGCGTTGCACCACACCACTTTAAAATACTTATCCAGAATAATGACGGCAACCATCGAGGTATCAAACACGTCATTGATGAGCGAACGATAGGCTTCCTCACTGTGACGCAGGGCGGCTTCGGCGCGATGACGTTCGATGGCATAACGAATGGCGCGGCGCAAGAGCTTGGTATCGACATCATTTTTGACCAGGTAGTCCTGCGCACCCTCCTGTACTGCCTGGACTCCGACACGCTGGTCATCGAAGCCTGTCAGTACAATAATCGCCGTGTTGGGAGCCGCAGCACGCGCTTTGAGCAGTGTATTGATGCCATTGCTGTCCGATAAGGATAAATCGAGCAATATCACCTCATAAGCGCTTTGTTGCGCGCGTTCAATCGCATCTTGCAGGGTGTCAACGACGCTAATCATAAATTCAGCATCGCCACTGCCCAACACCATTTCACGAATCAGACGGGCGTCGCCCGGATTATCTTCTACCAGCAGGATATGGATAGGGCTGTCCATTGCTATACAGGGGGTAACTTAACAATACTAAACCAGAAGCTCTGAATGCTTTTGACAATTGCTAAAAATTGTCGCAGGTCAACAGGTTTCGTGATATAGCAGTTCGCGTGCAGATTGTAGCTTTTCAAAATATCCTGTTCATCACTTGAGGTCGTCAATACAACCACAGGAATGCGGCGCAAGTCTTCGTCGTTCTTGATTTCCTCCAGCACTTCACGCCCATCTTTTTTTGGGAGATTGAGGTCAAGTAAAATCAGGTCTGGGCGTGACACCTGAGCATATGTTCCCTGACGCCGCAGGAAAGCCATCGCTTCGACCCCATCCTTAACAACGCTCAACTTATTGTGCAGCTTGGTATCTTTGAGCGCCTCGATTGTCAGCCGAACATCCCCAGGATTATCCTCGACCAGTAATATTTCCACCATGTCCACTGGAGGCATCTCCTTAAACTCCTCTATTCCACAACCCATCTCGCTCCTATACAGGTATTGTAAAGTAAAACGTTGTTCCTTTGCCAACTTCAGATTCTGCCCAGATCTTACCACCGTGCCGTTCAACGACTTTCCTACAAATTGCCAACCCGATGCCCGTCCCTGAATACTTCCCCCGGGTGTGCAAACGCTGAAAGAGGATAAAGATTTTTTCCAAATAC
>CALMZT010001142.1 GCA_937870805.1 uncultured Chloroflexota bacterium | reverse complement strand
GGTGCAGTGATACGGTGAATTTCTTCTATCGTCTTGACCATGTTGGAGAGATGTTCCAGCACGTTAATCATTCGCACTTCTTCAAACTGATTATCCTCGAACGCCCAAGGGAAAACTTCAAGGTCATGTACTACGTCGATGCCGGGAAGCGGCGCAACATCATGATTAATCCAACCCGATAAGATTTCATTACCGGCACCGATGTGAAGTTTTTGCGTCATATAGGTTTACGTCCAACGAAAATGAGATGCGGCGATAAATACATTATCTGTCGTGCCATAGACCAGCGGCGACAAATTGGTGCGTGGATTATGGCGATATGCCCATTTGGTGATAGCGGTGACGAGCCAGTGTTTCTTCGATGGCTGGTAATCGGCATGACTTAAGCGGTCAGCCCAAGGGGTTTTCAGGTTCTCGGTCATAGTTATGTCTTGCATATAGATGAATGGCGGCAATGCTATTGTGTTTCGTCAAAGGTGTAAAGGGCGTGTATTTGCTCAAGCAGTACATCAGTGGCGAATTGGCGATTTACATCCGCAAAGGCTTGCCCGCATAGACGTTCGCGCAGCGCTGTATCGCTCAACAGAGTCAAGATATGTTGTTGTAAAGCGGAAATATCGCCGGGTTCATAGAGTAAGCCGTTCTCGTTGGGTCGCACAACTTCCGGCACGCCGCTGATGTTAGCAGCAATCACCGGACAGTGCGCGTACATCGCCTGTACAAACACCAATCCCAAACACTCAATCTGCGAAATTGTCGTGAAGATAAACATCTCGGCGGCGTGATAGAACGCCCGTAACATTTCTTGCGAGACTGCGCCTGTGAATAAACAATGATTACTGACACCAAGCAATTGAGTCAATGATTCGAGTTCCGCGCGCATCCCCAAATCTGCGCCAACGATGACGATGTGTACATCCGGGTGCTGGCGGATAATCTCTGGCGCGGCACGTAGCAGCACATCAGGGGCTTTACGGGGCTGAAGTTGCCCAACGAAAAGAATAATACGTTTGTGGCGTAACATCGGATACTGGGCGAACAAATCAACATCAGGTGGCGCGATAAATTCTTCCATGCCAGAGACAAAATACAGCGGGTAGACTTTTGAGGCGTCCAGTCCTAAATAGGCGACACGTTGAGCACATGAATCTGTCATGCTGGCGATACGGTCACTCCGGCGCAACACATCAGCCGACAGTGTGCGATACTTTTCAGAAACCGAGTCAAATAGTTGCAGGGGATCGGCGTGCGGCAGAACTTCGCCAAACACGGAGACTATGAGCTTCTTGTGATATTTTTCGGCAAGGATTTGCCCCACCCATCCCTGCCACCAGGGGCGATCAAAGACGTGGATTATGTCGATTTCGTGCTGATGCTGTTTGAGTAAATGGTCGGCTTCAGGTAGGTATGTGAGT
>CALMZT010001141.1 GCA_937870805.1 uncultured Chloroflexota bacterium | reverse complement strand
TCAGCATCTCCGGCGAAGAACTGTGCCCAACCACGCTGCAAATAATAATAGGCATCGTCGTCAATTTGCTCGATTGCCACATCATAATTCTCCACCGCCAGCTCGTATTCACCTGTGTTCAGGTAAGCAAGTGCGATAATTTCATGCAAGGCGGGGTTATCGGGGTCAAGATCAAATGCCTGTGCTACATCGTCCTCAACATCGCCCGTCTCGCCCAGATACTGGTTCGCGGTGGCGCGCAGCAAATAGGCAACCGCAACCTCATCATCTATATCCAGAATTTGATCGGTGTCGTCTACAACCGCTTCATAATCGCCTAGCTGATAGTTAGCAAAAGCGCGCAGGATGTATGGCTCAACCTGCTCAGGATCATCGTCAATCTGATTGCTCAAGTCGTCTATGGAGTCTTCGATGACTTGGACATCATTGTTATACACGTAGTCATAGTCGATAATCGTTTGCACGTTCAGGGAGCCTGTTAATAGGTAAGAGTTTGCGCGACCCAAATAGGCTTCATAGTTTTCGGGATCATCTTCAATCGCACAGGTGAAAAGATCAATCGCGCCTTCATAATCGCCATCGTCAAAAGCCGCTTGCGCATCGTCAAAACAATCTTCCGCGCTCACCGGAACAGCGACGACTGTGAGACACAGAAGTACCAGCAGTAATACAGATTTAGCGAAGGATTTCATTCAATATCTCCTTTAATCTAAGGTATTTCAAAGACGTTGAAAAAGTGGAGAATGTTCCTCTATTGTAGAGAGGATTGCTGCTTGAGGCTGTTGTCGAAGAACTGCACAACCCCTTTACCATCAGGCGATGCGGCTTCACGGTACTGCCCGTCCGTGTAGCGCCCGATGATTCTGCGCCAAAAACGCTGCGCCCGAACATTTTTCTCTAGCTCAAACACTTCCCATTTGCCGGGATACAGGTCAAACAGACGGATCGCCACTTGCTCGGCAATCCCCTGTCCCTGAAAAGCCGCCATCACAAAAAATTCGACCATCAATACAATTTCAGGCGCATCCGAATACTCGCCGCGCACGCCATGATCGACAATAGCAAAACCTGCCAGTTCGCCATCCACCTTTACCAGAAAGGTGTTGCGCTTGGGCTTGTACCAGACCTCATCAAGATCGTCTTCGGTGAAACGCCCGGCATAATTCACGTGCCAGTGTGTCATGAAGCGCGTAAATTCATAGATATAGAACTGGTAGAGATTACGCAGCGTTGTATCGTCGCGTGAACCCGCGCGCACAACTTCGATGTTCATGCTCAGTTACTCGCTATAACAGCAGTCTGCGGCCATTCAAACCTGCATTCTTGCGTTTGACCGCGCTCAACTGCCTGACACTGAGCGATTTCTTCGCCATCCAGGATCACAGGAAACTCAGTGGCTGTATCTGTAGCGCGCCAAAACAACACTGCATTCGTAGGTTGTTGCTGGTCATAAGGAATGCCCAATGACTCTACGCATTCGTCATCGATACTCGAATTACGATTTTGCACGCGAATTCGCAAGCATTCGTTGACAGGCAGCACATCTTCGGCAACATTCTCATCATCTCCAGAGAAGCTGTCGTCGCCTTCGCCCAACACCAGCGAATGCACATTGAGCGTCACGTCCGTCCGATTAATCAGCACCAGCGTATCATAGTCATAACTGAGCGTGACCATCAGCACTTCTGGCGTGGCATCTGTAACCACTGCGCTAGTTTCCGTCGCCTCACTGACGTCAGTTGCGCTCTCTGTCGCCGCGACCTCATCAGTCGCCACGGCACCCACTGCATTCGTCGCCGTCGCCGTACCGCCACCCCCATTGAGCAAATCACGTCCAAAAATGAGGAATGCGCCGACAGCCAGCACGATCAGCCCCAAAAGCACAGGCAGCAGCCTGCGCATCGGCGATGAATCCTGTTTCGGTTGTACAACCGAAGATGTGGATGGTTTGGCAGCCTCCACTTTCGGAGTCGACATAGCAGCCACAGCAGCAGTTCCTAGCGGCTTCGGCAGTGGCATCACAGGCGTCGGCTTGCTCGAAGTCGAGCTATCGCGCACAGGTAATGTCGTCATCCCCGGCGCAGGCGCTTCACCCCATTGGTAAGCGTAGGCGCGTTTGACAGCGCTAATGAACTCTGTGGCTGTCGCATGGCGCTTTACAGGGTCTTTTTCCAGCGCGCGCAGGATTTCGCGTTCAACTTCTCTGGGAATGTCTGATGAAAAGGTTGTAGGAGGAGGAGGAGGATCGCTGATGTGGCTGAGGGCGATTTCCATTGGTGTATCGCCCGTGAACGGCGTTTGTCCGGCAACGATTTCGTACAGCACCACTGCCAACGAATAAATGTCACTTTGCGCGACTGATTTTTCAGAAGCGATAGCTTGCTCCGGCGCAATGTAGCGCGGTGTTCCAAAAGCAGTACCCATCGTACTGTCCGACGCGCGCAGCACCAGACCAAAATCAGTCAAAACGGCGTTATCGTCTTTGTCTAGCAGGATATTGGAAGGTTTAACGTCACGGTGGATGACACCTTTACTATGCGCGTGATCCAGTGCCGCCGCGACTTGCTCCAGAATGGGC
>CALMZT010001140.1 GCA_937870805.1 uncultured Chloroflexota bacterium | reverse complement strand
AGTATAGTGAAGTTAACTGTGAAAAATAGTGTTAATCTGCGTTCTGGCGCGCTTCATACGTTTGTATTGTTATCACGTATTGACAAGCCAATTGGAGTACACGTCATACACCATTTGACCGAATGAAAGAGCTATCGAATATGACATAGTTTGGCTGACATGCAGTAGATGTTCTTGATGGGCTGTCATCAATGCATTCTGATGAGGAATGAGTTTTTGCAGCCATCGCGCTTTTGTGGTTCGCATCGTCGGTTTGGAAGTTTGACATGGATCGTTTGGCGCTGCAACACCCCCCAATGCAGCAACAGTATGGTCATTGAATTCACGACGAAGCGTAAGAGGCAATCTTCGAATACACTAACCCCGTTATAACCCCGAATCTGCAAGCGCATTTGCCTTTTACATATAGGTTCAGCTGGCACTCAGCAATGCTGGGGCCGCTAGGCGTCTTTTTGCCCAAAACCGGCACTCCTTCCGACCGGTATGATTTGAAGGATTTCTAGGAGGAATTATTGTCCTGTGTCAAAACAAAACGGCTTTATCGGCCTTTTCTCTAAACGTATCTGGTTTCCCCTGCTGACAGTCATGCTTTTGGTACTACCTCTGGTTCTAAAGTCCAAACCGACTCTCGGCCAAACACTGCCTTTGAATGCGAATGCAGCCGATGTCACCGCTGCCGCCGCAAACGGCGTCGTCGCATTTCCTGGGGCGGAAGGCTTTGGCGCAAAAAGTGTAGGTGGGCGCGGAGGTAAGGTGATCGAGGTGACGAGCCTTGCCGATAGCGGTCCAGGCAGCTTGCGCGAATGTGTAGCTGCCTCGGGACCTCGCATTTGTGTCTTCCGAGTGGGTGGCACAATTACGACACAAAGTGAGATTATTGCAGCCAATCCCTATCTGACAATTGCAGGCCAAACTGCGCCTGGAGGTGGTATCACACTTAGAGCGGCCCAGAATTATCATGAAGAGCCGTTTATTGTTAGTACCCATGATGTGATCATTCAATATATACGCTTTCGAGCCGGAGCCTCAGCAGTTCCTAATTCAAGCAGACGGAGTTTAACGCGCAACAATGGCGCCTACAATGTGATTATCGATCATAGTTCGATGAGTTGGGCCACAGATCAGCCTTTGCTGCTCATTGACGGCGTCCGCGACATCACAATCCAATGGTCGATTATCTCAGAGGGTCTAGCGTCGAGTACCCATTATGAAAGCGCTTTCGAATCTCACAGCAAAGGGTTGTCTGTCTCAGGGAAAAACTATAAGTCTACTGAAAAGACAGGCAACATTTCAATCCATCATAATCTAATTGCCCACAATGATCAGCGCAACCCACAAAATGCGGGCTATGGTTTAGAAGATGTAACCAATAATGTCATTTACAACTGGGGCGAACAGGCTTTTAACGCCAGTGATATACAGGCGAATGTGCCAAGCAATGTGGTAGCCAATTATTTTAAAGCTGGGGTCAACACCACAGGTTGGGAAGTGAATGCAACTCACTCAAATGATGCAATGAACGGCCCACAAGTCTTTATCCAAGGGAATATCGGCCCCAATCGCCCAGATGAATCGATACCCGAAATCGAACTCGTAAAACCAGCGGGGCGCTCTTACATTGTGAGCAATCGTTTCCCCGCCGCCTACGTGACTACGACCTCTGCCCAACAAGCCTACATAGATGTGCTTGCGAAGGCAGGGACACGCATACCAATGCTGGATGCAGTGGATCGTCGAATTATTGAAGAAGTCAAACGGGGTGAAGGTAAGATTATTGATTGTGTCAGTGCAAATGAACTAACAAACCCGATCGACTGTGCAACACGAGTTCATTTAACTCCCTCCGATTATACTAAGTATGGCATCAATGATCCGTTGGATGCTCAAGGTTGGCCGATTCTAGCTGCTGGCACGCCACCGCAAGACAGTGACCATGACGGTATGCCAGATAGCTGGGAAACACAGAATGGCTTAAATCCTACGAGCGATGATAGCGCCCAGGATAGAAACGCGGATGGATACACAAATATTGAGGAATATCTCAATGTGCTATCAAATTCCCTGAATCCAGGTGGGCCAGTTCCTACCACGACACCTGTGGCAAGCGCTACACCGACAGGTATCCCAACGGCTACGCCCTCTCCTTCTCCAACTGCTACCCCGCCAGCGCCAGGTACAACGCCTCCTCCAGCAAGTGGCGACGTGATCTTCGTAAGTTCCACATCGAAGGGACAGGTAAACAACATCACCTTTGCCGATGAAGACGTGTTAGCCTACGATACAAATTCTGGACGGTGGGCCATCTATTTTGACGGCTCTGATGTTCT
>CALMZT010001139.1 GCA_937870805.1 uncultured Chloroflexota bacterium | reverse complement strand
CGTTGGGCAGGGCGTTGTCGATCAAGTCGCGAAAAATGAGCGGCGTGAGCAAGCCAACTCCGGTCGTGACCAGGATGGTCGCCAGCAGCAAAACAATGTGCATCCGGTACGGGCGCGCGTAACTCAACACGCGCTTGACCAATCGCCACGTCACTCGGCGGTTACTTTGACCGTCTTGACCGCCCCATGCATAAACCCACCAGCCACCGTCCCACATAACCATCCCCTATCAATACAACAACAATCGTCAATATAACAGACATTAGAAACCCTGAATACTGGAAAAAGGGACAGTTTAAGGAGTGATCGTGAACTGTGATCCCCCGGCAGTCGTGCCATCAATCTCTAGCTCCACACTCCAATTGCCGGGAGTAAAGGTCACTTCTCCCTGGTCAATGAAGAACCAGACGCAGCGTCCATCGGGAATATCACTGTCGGGGGTAAAGTCGTGGCTGATTTGCTCCACGCCTTCCAGATACCAGCGCGATGCCAGCGTCATCCCCGCACGTATCCCCTGCGTGCGCGCCACCACGTAAATTTCGGGATTGGCAGGCGTAAACTGTGTCATCTGGTCAATGGCACAGTCGTCGCTGTCAACGCCTGTGCTCATGACGAGACCATTGAGCGTCGCCCCCGAAGTCACCGTAGCCGCTTCAGTCGCTTGCGGCTGCACACTTGAAGGATCAGGGGTTGAGGTGCCCCGCGCTCCCTGAGGTGTGGGGACAAAGATGGTTGCTCCCGTTTGAGGCACATTATTCGTTTGTTGGGATGTCTGAGGGATGAACCCTATATTTCCTTGCGGCGTAAACATCGCTAATGCCGTAGGGTCAGCATTTCGCGCAAGCAGTGTGCCGACCACAATCGTGCTTTGAAATTGCACGCTCGTTAATTGAGCCTGGACGCTCTCCAGGGTAATCATGATGTGATCGGCATCGACGGTTGCTGTTTGGTAAAGATAAGCAACTTGTGTGCTTAATACCTCATTTTGGGCAGCAAGCGTCTGTTCTGCATTAGATGAGGCACAGCCTGCCAGAAATAGCATGAGTAGTAAGATCAGGCACTGTAAAGACTTCTGCATTGAAGACACATCCAATATTGTCCTTTGGGCGAATAGTGTAACAGAATCCGTTTTGGCGAGACAATACTGGATACTCTGTGTTGGAGAGTATTTGCATTTAGAACGGACATTCGGCATAATCCATTTTGAAATGTAGGGGCGTACCAATGCTCCTCTTAATCTGACCTCTTATAAGGAGAAGATTCATGACTAAAGCTCGCGTTTCACGACGTAATTTTCTGAAGATTGCTGCTGCTGGTGCTGCGGTGACGGTAGTGGAAATGTCGGGTCTCGGTCTTAAGCCGGGTAAGAATGTCTTGGCATCCCCTCGTAATCAAACGACGACTCTGCGTGTAGCCTGGGGAAACGCCCCTGCCACGTTAGATCCGTCAACAGCTTCCGCCGATGTTGAGATTGCCTTTTTGAACGCCGTTTATGACTATTTGATTGACACCAACGCACAGCTTGAGTTGGTGCCGCGCCTTGCAACCAGTTGGTCAGCCAGCGACGATGGTCTCACCTACACGCTGCAAATTGCTGAAGGGGTGAAATTCCATGACGGCAGCGATTTGACGGTAGACGACATCATCTGGACATTTGACCGTCTGCGCGCGCCAGAAAGTTCGGCGTCTGACCTTTTCGGTAACATCGCCAGTATCGCGTCGGGCGATGGCAACAGCGTCGTCTTTACCCTAACAACCACCAACCCCGACTTCCTTTATGACCTGAGCGATAACCGTGCACTGATTTTAAAGACTGATGCACAGAACATTGGCACAGACTTCAATGGCACTGGTCCCTTCCGCCTGCAAGAATACGTCGCAGAAGACCGCGCGGTGTTTACTGCCAACAGCGACTATTGGGGTGGCGCGCCCGGTGTCGAAGGTCTGGAATTCATCTATTTCGCCGATAACGAAGCCGCCATCAATGCACTACGCGGTCAATTAGTGGATGTGGTACTCCGCATGGACAATGCCACCTTCGTCAGCCTCTCCAGTGAGCCAAACTTTACGGCGGTCAGCGTCCCAACAGGCGGACACGATCTCGTGCGTATCCGTTCTGACCGCGAACCCGGCAGCGATGAGCGCGTGCGGCAGGCATTCCGTCTCGCCACAGATCGGCAGGCAATCTTTGAACGTATACAGCTTGGCTTTGGCGCAGTAGGACGTGATGCCCCGATCAGCCCCATTTATGGTGATGTCTACACCGAAGATACTCCCATTCCCGCACGCGATCCTGAAGCGGCACGTGCTTTGTTGGCAGAAGCGGGCTATCCTGATGGCTTAGACATGACACTCTACGTGCCGAACAGCGGTGATCGTGTAGCGCTGGCGCAGACGTTAGCTTCACAATGGGAAGAAGCAGGTATCCGCGTGACTGTCGAACCTCAGGAAGAGTCGGTTTATTATGCCGACAGCGGCTGGCTTGAAGTCGATCTCGGGATTACCGGGTGGGGCAGCCGCGCACGCCCCAGCTTCTATCTCAAGACCATGCTGAGATCAGACGCGATCTGGAACGAGGCACACTTCT
>CALMZT010001138.1 GCA_937870805.1 uncultured Chloroflexota bacterium | reverse complement strand
TCTTCTTCGGTGAGGTGAAATTGTCTCTTTGCCATGTGCGTATTTTACATCATTAGCCGCCTTTTTGGTTTGTCCATCAGATTACAGCGTTTCGGGGATTAACTTCAATTATCAAAGCGCGGGATTTGTTAGTTTATGAACAGTGTGAGCGAATTGTACAAAAACCTTACCCTCGACGCTCTGCTAATCTGCGGAATACGATGGCTCATCTGAGGAGGATGCTTGATGACGAAGACGGACCGGCGGGTACAGCGGACGCGCGAACTGCTGCAAAAGACACTGATCGAACTGATCAGCGAACGCGGATATGATGCGATCACGATTCAGGATATTGTGGATCATGCCAACGTCGCGCGTACCACCTTTTATGTACATTACAGCAGCAAAGACGACTTATTCATGAGCTGCCACGAATCTATCGTCGGCGAGTTCCAATCCGGTACGCTCCATCCTCACCCCCTCTCACGAGAAGAGCTGCTGTCGCCTGAAGTGCCATCGGGGATGATATCGGCGTACCAGCATCTCGAAGCTGCACGGGCGCGGTTGTATCCCATATTTCAGGGGAAGGATGGTCCGCTGATCCTGCGGCGCATCCGTGACTTGAGCGCGCAGGAAATCGAAGCTAACCTGCGAACTGTGTTTGCCGAAGCCGACAGCGCCGTCCCATTAGACGTGCTGGCGACCTGTCTGGCTGGGGCACAGATCGCGCTGGTGCAATGGTGGTTGGAGAAGCGCCAACCCCACGCACCTGAAATCTTGGCACAGACCTTTCATCGCTTACAGCGCGCGGCCATCCGCGATGCGTTTGGGCTAAGGGACGATGAGTAGACACAAAATAGATTTATACTCACTTGACTCTGTACTGCGGTACAGGGCGTAGGATGGCATAAAACTGCGAGATGTTTTATGAACCAACTTACACGCGGTCAACTGGCTAAACGCTGTGGAGTGAATCGGGAGACTGTTCGATACTACGAGCGAATGGGACTGCTGTTTGTGTCGGATCGCTCTCCATCAGGGTATTGTCTATTTCCCGAAACAGTTGTTGAACGTATTAACTTTATCAAGCGCGCTCAGTCTGTTGGTTTTTCGCTTGAACAGATTAAAACCCTGATTGAACTACAAGCTCAAACCAATATGCCCATTGAAACAACTATTGCGTCTCAGATTGTGGAAATTGACCTCAAAATTAAAGCGTTGCAGTCCATGCGAGGATTCCTGCTGACGTTAATCTAGCCGAACCACATTATCTTCATCTCTAATTACCATCACCCACCTTCCAATAAATCTCTAAGCATTGTATTGAGTTGAGATTCATTGACCGCGCCATAAATAAAGTGAGCAATATTGCCATTCTGATCTACTATGAACGTTTCCGGCACGCCCTGCATCCGATAGGCTTGAGAAATCTCAGTTCTCAAATCTTGCCCATTGAGATAGGTCAATCCGAATTCCTCTATGAAAGCGAGTGCATCCCGGTCCGTATCCAAGTAGGCTATACCGACTACAACTACATCCTGCTCACGATAACGCTCCCAAATTGCCTGCAAGACAGGGGCTTCGGTGCGACAAGGGATGCACCAGCTTGCCCAGAAGTTGATAATGACCACCTTGCCACGCTGTTCGGACAGACGAAATGGGCTGCCGTCAAACGTGGTGATCGTGAAATCAGGCGCAGGACCTGATGTAGGCTGGCTCTGGTTACGCCGCGCCAGTGCCATACCAAAGACTGTCACCGTCAACACAATGCCCACAACGAGGACGATGGATCCCAGTCTAAAGCGGCGCGGAGGCAATTTTGGTGTCTCCTCCATGAAATCGTTCATCAAATCATTTTTCATAAATGACACGCAACGGCTAGACACGACCAAGGCGCTTGATACGGTCGCTGGTATCAATGCGGATACCGACGATTAGGTGCCCTTCTAACAAGATCGGATCGCCTACGTCGTTGGTCGTAGCAATGGGGTTGTCCTCAAACGTGACCATCGTGCGGAAGCGATCCAGACTACGCGGTGCGGGTCCTTCGATGTATTTGCCATCAAGCTCAAATTTAGAGCCGTGACAAGGGCATTCAAAGCGATGGTTCGTTTCCACCCATTTTGGCAGGCAGCCCAGATGCGTGCATACGCTGTATAAAACAATCAGACCGTCATCATCAGTGCGCGAAACGTGAAAACGTCCAACAGGCACTGACGCAGGCGCAGTTCCCGCCACTGGCACTTCAGCAGGGTTGAAGGTGAAGATGCCGCCGAACTCCCCTTGCTTAAAGCGGGGCAGCATAAACCAGATTAAACCGGCGGTTGCTTCTCCTAAGAACAGGACCATCGAAGCACCCCAGATATAATACAGAAACTCGCGGCGACTTGGTGCGTTGACTTCAAGCTGTGTTGTCTCTGCTTTTGAAGTTACGGTTCTTTGAGATGCAACTGCCGTAACCATGGTTTACTTCCTCCTGACTTTCTAGTTCACATACGTCCCTGAGCTGTACACATAAACATAGGTCACAATGTCCCCGTTTTCGTCAGGGGTTGATGCCCCTGTCCACTCAAATAAGTAACGCGCGTCGCTGATGGTCATATTCACACAGCCATGACTGCGGCGATAACCGAAATCATCATGCCAGTAAGCACCATGAAAGCTAATATCGCCGTCAAAATACATAATCCAGGGCACACTCTCCAGCGCATAGCTATCTGGTGCGCCCGTTGCACCCGACTGGTTGCCGACGATCAACCGCGCCCAAACGGTGAAGATGCCCTCGTTGGTGTCCCAATCCGGCAGCCCAGTTGAAACCAGCGTCGTAAATATCGGCGTGTCGTCTTCATACGCGACTAACGTCTGTTCGTACAGGTCTACGGCTGCCCAGCGTCCCTGCACACCCTCCGGGCGTTCAACGGGCTTGACGACAGCTACAAAGCGTTGGTTCACCCACTGGTTCGGACCAATCATGTACCATGTCCAGCCATCTGCGCCGACAACTTCGGCAAAGAGGTTCACTCGCTCGTAACGTAACGGTATACGCCCTGTCGCTTCAGAAGGCGTTCCGCCGGGATACTCAGACGTGTAAATGCCCGTTTTGTCCAGTATCCAGGCAAAGGGGTATTCGATGCCATTTGGCAAGAGTACACCTCGGAAATAGGATGCCTGGGTCAGTCGCGCGTCGCTGCGGGATATCCAAAGTCCACTTGCAGCCTGTATCCACCCCTCGACACTGGTATCCACCGCCCTCACAAAATTAAACCCCGCAGGAATCTGCTCCACGACATTGCCAGCGGGCGCATCGTAGAGGTTCACGGTATGCGGACCAACCCGCCAGAAGTTGTAGGAGTTGAGCGTCTCAGTGTCGAGGGGAATGTCTTCGACAAGAGGCTCAGGAAATCCTTCCATCCAGGCGAGGCAGTCGGCATCTGGTATGACGTTCTCTGCTGTGATCTCGTCACAGGCACCACTCTCCTGAGCGGAAACGCTGACAGGGAACAGAAAAACAACGATCATGAGCCACAAAAACTTCATCAAGGTAGTCCTTAACTGCGCTGATCGGATGGCAATGTGCTTGCTGTATAACCCGCGTCCGCAACAGCGGTGAGAATCGCTTTCTCCGACACTTTGCTCTCGTCGTATTCGATATCCACAACCTGCCGGGCATAGCTGGCACTTGCTGACTTCACACCCGGCAAATCCTCCAAAGCGCCATCAATCAGCATGGCGCAGCTCGCGCAGTGCATTCCTTGAATCTGAAAACGTTTCTTGA
>CALMZT010001137.1 GCA_937870805.1 uncultured Chloroflexota bacterium | reverse complement strand
ATCTCGTGAACGTGCAGCGCCGCGCCCGTCCCGCCGCCGCTCACACTGTCCACACCGATCCCGGCTTCGTTCAGGCGGTCGAGCGTTTCCTGCAAGTCGGGGCGGACGGTGGGGTTGCTGGGATAGATGAGCAGCCCGGCGAAGTGCAGGTGGGGGTTGGCGTCGATCATCTGCGCCAGGTACACCGCCTTGTCGACCGGCGCGCCGGTGCGCTGAATATCGGTGACGAGGTCGACCATGACGCGCAACTTCATGTCGCTGGCTTCCGCCGCTTCGGCAAGCCCCGCGACTACGGCTTCGTCGTCGGCGGAGACGGTGACGCGGTTATACAGCGCGAGGTCTGCCAGCCGCGCCGTCTTCTTCGCGCCAAGGATGTTGTAGGGAATCTGAATGTCGTTGATGCCCGCCTGCGCGAAAACTTCCGCCTCGCTCACCTTCTGGCAGGCGATGCCGACCGCGCCCGCGTCGAGCTGCAAGCGCGCGATGTCGGGGATTTTGTGGGTCTTGATATGCGGGCGAAACGCGACGCCGTGCCGGTTGCACAGCGCCTGCATTTTCTGGATGTTCGCTTCCATCCGGTCGAGGTCGATCAGGATGCTGGGGGTTTCCAGGTCATAAACATTCATCGTCAGCCCGCCGCGTGGAGGTAAGTTGTGGTTGCGGGGTAAGTATAACGAAAGTTAGGTGGAACTGTAGAAAGGGGACAGAATAATTAGTCGTTATTCCCACATAGTAGAGAACCACAAACGAATGCTGATGCTTTCCTAACTTAAACCCTGCACTTTTTTAACTTCCATTTATTTAGAATATCTGTTCTAATTAACTAGCGTTTCTTAACATTTTCTGAATCGGATTTTTTTAAATTTGTCAAGTTCTAACGTGTATTTTTACAGAACATATTTATAATAGGAAAATGATTGAGTCGTTTATCACAAATGTTCTAATAACGGTAGTCGAACTAGAATTCGACAAGAAAGGGGAATGACGCGCTACATAGACAACCGTGGTATAATTCATATCCCCTCATGGCGTCTTGACTTTCACCAGATCATGTCAACTTTATTTAAGACTTATTTCCAACAATAAATGGGTGGCTGAAAGGTACGAATGATGAAAAGCAAACGCCATCACGTACGGATAGACACCAAACCAAAACATACTGACGCGCACATCATTGATCTCATTACACATTAAGTGGGTGGCTAGTGAAAGGTAAGCAATCAGCAACGACCGTTACCAAAACTGACTGCGAGGCGGCGCTAAAAAAGGTTGCTCGTTCCAGAAACAAGGTGAAGATCATTCACCACGCTGCAAAGGTAGCACCTGATACTCAATTGGAGAGCGATCATGCTTAACACACGAGGCTTTCCGAAACGAAGAAATGAAACTCCAGTGAGTTATACCATGGACAAAACAGAAATTCGTCGAACTGTACGTGAAGCTGCCAATCTACATCGACACAATGCCCTCGACTATGAAGCTTTAAGAGATATCGTTGCCTCTGCTTTAGCTTGGGAAATGGCTACGCGCCTAGATGAGAAGGTGTTAGCAACAATGGCAAAATTTGAGGACAAATTGCATCGTTAGCTGCACACCACATCAATACGAGGTGCAAGAATGAGCCAAGATGATCGCCTTGATGATGGAAACCCTGTTTCTTCAGCAGAAAAAGGATTGAGTTCGGCTACTGCCGAAGATGGTACGGAGGATGCCAGAGCTATTACTGACATTCCATTACCACCGCCTGAAGTTCAAAGGCAGATTCAGTCCTTTATGGCTATGTTTCAATCATCAATAAGATCACCGTCAAACCCCCTGTTTGAGAAATTCAACGATGCACACATAGACAAGTACTTGGATTACATCCAACGAGATGATGATAATGAGTACGCGCTGACGAAATCCAATAGGTGGTTCTA
>CALMZT010001136.1 GCA_937870805.1 uncultured Chloroflexota bacterium | reverse complement strand
TTCCTTCTTCGCTTTTGTGTCGTCTCTCCTCAGATCTTCGTTTGCTGTTCGATTGTTTTTTGAGTGAAGAACTGAGAGGAGGAGGGGGAGGGATAGGGGGAGGGGGGTATGTGCCGACTCTTCTCGCCTCCTCTCCTTT
Source organism: uncultured Chloroflexota bacterium (assembly GCA_937870805.1). Classification (GTDB taxonomy): domain Bacteria; phylum Chloroflexota; class Anaerolineae; order Aggregatilineales; family Phototrophicaceae; genus JACAER01. Next base: position 5,566 of record CALMZT010001136.1, on the reverse strand, counting down.
CACTCATTCACTCACTCAATCAGTTTCCATTCTCAGAGTCGGTCCGATCAAACAGAGAGAAAGCAGAGGGGAAGGAGGAACAGCAGCAACAGCAGTATAAATTTGCTGCCACGTAAGTCAAGGAATCTCATGCGATCATTCGCCGCGTATCGTTTCATTTTCAGCCACGATGATAGCACAAAATAACAGCAGACTTCTGACGATTAGCCTGCGATTTTGGGTCAATGGCTCGATAGATCATGCCTGATTTGCTGCACAATGCGGTAATCGCTTTGATGAGACAGCCCCTTGACTTCATTTAAAATCGCTGGAAAAACAGAAATTTTAGGCTTTTCATGACCGTCGTGTGAAAGGCGTCATGCAAAATCTGCAATTTGCCGTCATAATAGGAAAGGAACAAGCAGAATTATCGAAAATTGAGTTTTTTAATGGAGTCCTTCTAAAATGGTTACGTATACAGATCGACCCTGGCTCAAAAATTATGATCCCGGTGTGCCTCAGAGTATTGAACCTTACCCCAGCCATCCAGTACATCAATTCATACGCGACGCTGCCAAGAAAACGCCTGATAGTGCGGCGGTGATTACCAGTGTGAAACTGCCCGGCGTGGGGCGGCAGGCAGCCAGCATTACCTATGCGGAGCTTGATCGCTACTCAGATGCCTTAGGCGCAGCACTGGTCAATCTGGGGTTGAAAAAAGGTGGGCGCGTGGCGTTGATTATGCCTAACGTTGCGGCGTTCATGATTAGCTACTACGCGGTCTATAAAGCAGGCGGTGTAGTGGTGGCGTGCAATCCCACGTATCCACCGGAAAAAATGCAGTTCCAGATCAACGACTGTGATGCTGAGTTCGTGATTGCCATGAGCCTGTTCTATAACATGGTGAAGGAAGTCCAGCCGCGCACAAAGGTCAAAACTGTCGTCGTCACCAACGTCAAAGATTTTTTCCCGATGCTGGGCAAAGCCTTATTCACGCTGACGCGCGAAAAGAAAGGCGGGCATCGCGTGACGCTGCAAGAAGGCGATCACTGGCTGCGCGACATTTTGAAGGTCTACGACGGTCAGCGCCCCAACGTCGAAGTGAAGCCGATTGATCTGGCGATTTTCCAGTACACGGGCGGTACAACAGGCACATCCAAAGGCGCAATGTCACAGCACAAAGCCGTCGTCGCCAATACGCTGCAAATGAAGGCGTGGACGTTTTCGACCAATGATCCGTCGTTGAGCAAAGAGCTAGACCACATGGTGTATCTCGGCGCGATACCGATGTTCCACGCTTACGGCATGATCGTGATGATCGGCTTGTCGGTGGCGATGTGTGGGACAATTGTGCTTGTGCCCAATCCACGCGACATTGACGACGTGGTAGATGTCATCGACCACTTTAAGCCAAACGTGTTTAACGGCGTGCCTGCGCTGTTCAACGCCATCAACAATCACCCGCGCGTGAAGTCCGGCGAAGTAAGCCTAAAATCCCTGCGCATCAGTTCCAGCGGCGCGGCACCCCTACCACCCGCCACTAAGCGCGAGTTTGAGGAACGCATGAACGGGCGCTTGACCGAAGGCTATGGCATGAGCGAAGCGCCAACGGCATCGACCAGTAATCCGTTAGCGGGCGAAAACCGTACTGGCTCTGTGGGGCTGCCGCTGCCTGATATGGATATGCGTATCGTTGATCTCGATACGGGCGAGACGGAACTTCCTGTCCGTGAGCTTGGCGAGATCATCATGAATGGACCGCAGTTGATGCTGGGCTATCACAACATGCCCACTGAAACGGCGAATACGCTGCGCGTGCGTGAAGATGGCAAGACGTGGCTGTACACGGGCGACATCGGCTATATGGATGAGGATGGCTACTTCTACATTGTTGATCGCAAGAAAGACATGGCGCTGATCGGCGGCTTTAACGTGTATCCCAACAACATCGAAAAGGTGCTAAAAGAGCATCCAGCGGTGTTGGAAGTCGGCGTTGCTGCCGTGCCGCATCCTGATGCGCGGCGGCAAGGTGAAGAGTCGCTGAAGGCGTGGATTGTCGTCAAGCCAGACATGCAGGTGACTGAGCAGGAATTGATCGACCACTGCTCGAAATATCTGGCGGGTTATGAAGTGCCGCGCCGTATCGCGTTCATCACCGATCTGCCGAAAACGATTGTCGGCAAAACCCTGCGACGCGAGTTGGTGCGCCTCGAATTAGAAGCACGCGAGAACGTTAAAGCATAGAGCTACAAGTAGGGGTGCTTGAACAATGGGCTTAAGCCCATTGTTTACTTTTGCGCACTCTCGTGAAAATGAATAGTATTAATAATCGCCTGGTATAATGGGGAAGTAGAAATGATTATTCTGAGAAGGGTTCGCGTGGGTTCGGCGTTTAAAGTGGGTGCTTTAATCACAGGGTTGCAGTATCTGATCTTTGGCTTGCTTTTTCTGCTGTTCAACTCCGCGATCCTCAATTCCATGATGTCCGCGATGAGTGCAAGCTCACGCTCGTCAGCAAATTTAGGGGGCGCATCAGCAGTGGGTTTCGGGGCACTGCTGCTGATTTATGGCTGTGGCATTCCCTTTGCGGCATTTTTTGGCGGCGTCAGTTGGGCAATTACCGCGTTTTTCTACAACCTCGCAGCCGGTTGGGTGGGCGGCGTAGAAATTCAACTTGACGGGTTGGAGAAGCTGAAAAACGAGCCGTATTAGGGCAAGTTTTCAGTTGACAATTTTCAGTTTAAAGAGAGAGCAGAAGTGGTTATAGGCAAGTAGGGGAAATTTCCCCTACTTTTTTAGCGGATGCTGGGCAGGATGTAGACTGGAGCTTTCATAAAGTCCGGGATGCCATCGACGCGCTGCGGGCAGTCGCCTGTGAACGCCTTAATTAACAGTGACAGGGAACGCGGATTGATAGGCTTGAGTAAGAACTGTTGGATGCGATCCGCATGATGCGTATAATTCTTGGGGAAGGTATGACCAGAGCACACAATCACCGCCACACTCTGGTATTCAGGTTCTTCCAGAAGGCTCATAATCTCTACGCCATCACCATCGCATAATTCCCAATCAAGGACAACCACATCGGGCAGTTCGTGAAAGGTCAGGGCATCAATCGCTTCTTCACAGGAGTAAGCCGTTTCAACCTTATAACCACTTTTAGTCAAATATTTGCAATAGAAGCCGTTAAGATTTGGGTCGTCCTCAACTACCAAGATCTTTTTTTCGCTCATGTCTGCCGTCCTTGACTGTTGTTATTCAATGTAACAATATCGCAGGCTCAGGATTTCAACAATCACCGACTAGATCAGTTTTTTGTAGCTTAACGGGGGGTTATGAACTAGCCAGTTGGCTCATTAATTTACCTATTAGCAAAATAAAATAAATATTGTTGAGGCTGGTTCGAATCGAACTGTGTCAACGCTTGAGGGGTCACATTGTCGGCGGCTCATGTTACAATTCAGGCGATGAAGATGAGATGTAACGATGAGTCACAAAACTGTTATTGATTTAGAACAACACCGCGAACCGCTGCTGGCGATTCTGCAAGAGGTCGTTGCCAAGCCTGAACTGACGCATGACCAACTGAACAAACTGCAACGCAAACATCATCAGATGTATGGGCGTGATACTCTGATTCGCGCCTATCGTGAGTTTGCAGGTGAATATGGGCTGCCGCCTTATGACGCCGCTGTTATAGAGCGTTTGCGGCTGAAACCGATGCGTACAGCTTCAGGCGTCACGCCTGTCACAGTGCTCACCAAACCATTTCCTTGCCCCGGCGAATGCATTTTCTGTCCGAATGACGTGCGTATGCCGAAGAGTTATCTGTCTGATGAGCCGGGCGCGCAGCGTGCCGAACAGAACAGTTTCGACCCTTACTTACAGACCTATACGCGGCTGGCGACGTATCACAACACTGGACACCCGACAGACAAAATCGAAGTGATTATCCTCGGCGGTACGTGGTCATTTTACCCGGAGACTTATCAAATCTGGTTCGTCAAACGGATTTTCGATGCGCTGCACGATTTCGGCAAAGGTATTGATCGCCGTCGGGAAGTCGAGGACGCGCTGCTGAACACTTCCCAGCTTCACCCGCAGCACAATACTATCGACGTGATGATTGACGGCGCGCAGATGCAGCAGACTTACAACCAAGCAGTGCAATCCGCGTACAAAGATGAGATGTTTCGTTCACGCGAACTGGCGCGGGAAATCGCCATCGGCACGCGCGAACGTTCACCGCTGGATGAATACGCCACATGGGATGAACTCGGAGCGGCACATCTGGAAAATGAAAGCGCCGCCTGCCGCTGTGTAGGGCTGGTCGTGGAAACACGCCCCGATCACATCAGCGCTGAAGAAGTGCTGCGCATTCGTCGCCTGGGTGCGACCAAAGTACAAATTGGTTTCCAAAGTCTGAATGATGATGTGCTGCGCAAAAACCGTCGTGGGCACACCGTTGCGGCAACACGCCACGCTGTCAAGCTGCTGCGCGCGGCAGGCTTCAAGATTCACGCACACTGGATGCCAAATCTCTACGGCTCATCGCCGGAGATGGACGTTGCCGACTATCACAAGCTGTTTGATGACCCTGATTTTCGCCCCGATGAGCTGAAAGTGTATCCCTGTTCGCTCATCGAGAGCGCGGAACTGATGAAACATTATCAGGATGGCACATGGCAGCCGTACACCCACGACGAACTGCTGTATGTGCTGACCGAATGCTTCAAACTGACGCCGGAATACTGCCGCCTGACGCGGGTCATACGTGATATTCCGTCAACGGATATTGTCGTCGGCAACCAACTGACGAACTTCCGTCAGATTGTCGAAGATGAGTTGAAGAAGCACAACGAACACAGCAGCGATATCCGTGCGCGTGAAGTGCGCTTCCGCGGAGTCGTCAGCGAAGAACTGCTGTTGGATGAACTCACTTATGCATCGAGCCGAGGCGAGGAAATGTTTTTGCAGTACATCACGCCAGATCGCAGTATTGCGGGTTTCCTGCGGCTGGCGCTGCCCAATCGTGATGAAGCGCAATTGACTGATGAACTGCAAGATGCAGCGATTGTGCGCGAAGTGCATGTTTATGGACAGTCGCTGGGCATTGGCGAAGCGTCTACCGGGCGCGCACAGCACGGAGGCTTAGGCACAAAGCTGCTGGAACGCGCAGCAGAAATCGCCGTGCAGCGTGGCTATCAGCGCCTGGCGGTCATTTCAGCCATTGGCACACGCGAATACTATCGCAAGCGTGGATTTCAAGACGGCGCGTTGTATCAGGCACGCGAACTGCGCTAAAATACTCGTTGTAGAGAAAGTGAGCGCTGATGGAACTACAGTTTGAAGCCATTGAACGTCGCCGTCGCAACCTGCGGCTCATTTTTATGGGCATCATCATTTTGACGCTGCCGTTTTACTGCGTGGGGTTTGGGTTGTGGGCAACCGCGCCTGCGCAGCGCAACCCAAATCGGCAAACGGCGACGATCACGCCGATTGACGTGAGAGCGTCCGAGAGAACTTCAAAATACGCGCCCTTCATATTCAAACTCTCTTCGCAGCCGGCGCGGCGGAGGAACACTCC
>CALMZT010001135.1 GCA_937870805.1 uncultured Chloroflexota bacterium | reverse complement strand
ATCAATTTCCGCTGCAAGACTTCCTGGAACAGCTTCAAAAGATGAAGAAGATGGGACCCATCACTCAACTGATGAACATGATCCCTGGCATGAGTCGCTTTCAAGACCAAATCGACCAGGAAGAGGTCGATAAGAAGCTGCGGCGCGTCGAAGCGATTATCAATTCGATGACTGCCAAAGAACGCCAGAATCCGAAAGTCCTCAATGCCAGCCGTAAGCGCCGCGTTGCAGCGGGCAGCGGTGTTGATGTGCGTGATGTTAATGATGTGCTCAAACAGTTCCGCGATATGCAGAACATGATGAGTCAACTACGTAATGGTCGAATGCCCCGTATACCGGGTTTGCCCGGTGGTGGGATGCGCTAAGTTTGTAAGTTCTACGTCAAGGAGCAAGTAAAAGAATGGTTCGTATTCGTTTTCGTCGTGTCGGTCTTAAAGGGCAGCCTAGCTATCGCGTAGTGATCACCGATCAACGTAGCTCGCGTGATGGTCGTTTTATTGAAATCATCGGGTTTCATAACCCCCGTACTCGTCCATCTACTGATCTCGTGGATGAAGCACGCGCGCTCTATTGGTTGAGCAACGGCGCGCAGCCCAGCGAAGCAGTGATCTATCTATTCAAGCGCACAGGCACGCTGGATCGTTTTGAGCGTCTGCGTAAGGGTGAAGCGCTGGAAGCACTGGTTGCTGAAGCGGAAGCCGCTAAAGCCGCTGCGGTGCCTATCAGCCCAAGAACGTCCTATCCTGCTCCCGAAGCCGGACAGGGCAACAAGAAGAACAAACAAAAAGCATAAAGGCTGGCTAGATGGAACAGGAACTTGTCGAGTATATCGCCAAACAATTGGTGAACGAGCCATCACAAGTCAAAGTCAACCGCCGTATTACCTCAACATCGGTGATCGTTGAGCTGCGCGTTGCCCAGCAAGACATGGGGCGCATCATCGGCAAAAACGGGCGCGTGGCGAACGCAATCCGTTCGCTGCTGCGTGTGGCGGCTGATGGACATCGTGATAAGCGTATTATTCTCGACATTGACTGATGCCGGGTAAGCCTGATTCCAGCCCGCCGGAGTATCTTATTCTCGGCGAAATTTTGCGACCACACGGTGTTCGGGGTGAACTGCGAATGCGTATTCTCACCTCTTACCCCGAACATCTCTCCGAACTTGAAACGGTCTATCTTGGGCGCGACCCTCAAAAAGCCAACGCTGCTGAATACAGTGTTGAGCATATCCGAATGCATCAGGCTTACGGTTTGCTCAAACTCAAAGGGATTGATGACCGCGATCAGGCAGATCGCTTACGTACCCTGTATGTCATGGCAGCGTTGGAAGATGCCGTTCCACTCGAAGATGACGAGTTCTACCTTTACGAGTTGATCGGCATGACTGTCCAAACCGACGACGGTAAAACGTTGGGCACGATCAGCGAAGTATTGGAAACAGGCGCGAACGAAGTCTACATTGTGGACAGCCCGCAGTATGGGGAAGTGCTCATCCCCGTCACTGACGAAACAATCCTGAAAACGGATACTGACGCTGGCGTGATTACGGTTAAACTGCCTGAAGGATTACTCCCGCATTCTTCTCAGGATGCTTGACAAGCGCAAGTTTTGCTTGCTATTCTGTAGCCAAGCCATCAATACACTGCTTGGATTACCTGGTTGAGCGAACATAAATATTGGCTCGGTTTTAGCCTCGTCCCTGAAATCGGCACAAAACGCATATTGAACTTACTGAACAAGTTCGGTACTTTATCGAGTGCTTGGAAAGCCAACGAGGCGCAACTGCATCAAGCCGGTTTAGAAAAACAGCCCATCACCAATTTGCTGCATTTTCGCCAGAAACTGGATTTAGAGCGAGAACTTGCCAGAATCGAGCTGGTAAAGGCACGATTAATCCCGTTGGTGGATGCAGATTATCCATCCTTGCTGAAACAGATTGCTGACCCACCTCCTGTGCTTTATGTGCGGGGTACGTTAACGCTTCAGGACGAGCGCGCGCTGTGCATCGTGGGGACGCGCAAGGCTTCTCCTGCTGGACGTGATACGGCGCGACATATCGCTCAGCACTTGGCAAAACAGGATTTAACGATTATCAGTGGCTTGGCGCAGGGAATTGATGAGGCTGCCCATCGCGGTGCATTAGAAGGTGGTGGGCGAACAATAGCCGTTTCAGCTTGCGGTATCCAGGCGATTTACCCGGAACAAAATCTTGAACTCGCGCATCAGATCATCGAAAGTGGTGCGGTAATCACGGAATTTCCTATCGGCACACCACCACTGAGAAATAATTTCCCACGCCGCAACCGTCTTATGAGTGGCATGGCATTAGGGGTACTCGTTGTCGAAGCACCGGAGAAAAGCGGCGCGTTGATTACGGCAGGGGTAGCTGCTGAACAGGGGCGTGATGTATTTGCGATACCCGGCAACATCCTGAATCCGGCAAGCAGTGGCACGAATCGCCTCATTCAAGATGGCGCAAAACTCGTGATGGGTGTAGAAGATATATTGAACGAACTCAATATTGCTTATACTTCTGTGCAGACGAAAACGGTAACTGAAACGATCAGCCCTGCAAATGATAATGAGGCAAAGATATTGAAATTTCTAGGTGCCGACGCGATCCACATTGACGAAATAGTACGACAATCGGGGTTAGCAGTCCCCATCGTCAGCAGTACACTGACCATCCTGGAGCTAAAGGGACTTGCGCAAATGGTCGGTGCTATGCAATATAGCCTTATTCATAAACGTTCATAAATTTGCGCTTATTGGACAAGGAAGATCGTACACCCGTATGGAACATTACTATGCACTCATTCTAGCAGGCGGCGGTGGCACACGTTTATGGCCCATGAGCCGCAGTGAAACACCCAAGCAGTTTCTTCCTCTCGTGGAAAACCAGTCAATGTTCAAAGTAAGCATAGATCGCCTGGCACCGTTGTTTAAGCCGGAACAAATCTACGTTGTGACTGGGCAGCAGTATGTTGAGCGAATGCGTGCCGATGCGCCAGAAGTTCCTGCCGAAAACTTTATCGCTGAACCTTATGGCAAGAACAGTGCGCCAGCCGCCGCTTTGGGCATTACCGTCATTCAGCAGCGCGACCCACAAGCGACAATAGCAATTTTGACAGCCGATCATCACATCACCAAGAAGGAAGAATTTCGTTCAGTCTTGGCGGCAGCGTATGAAATGGCACAGGAGGAGTATGTCGTTACGTTGGGAATTTCGCCATCATTCCCTTCAACAGGTTTTGGCTATATTCGACAAGGGGTTGCTATTCGCCAGATCAATGGCTTTTCTTGCTATCATTCACGCGGTTTTACCGAAAAGCCAGACATTGTAACCGCAACGGAATTTGTCGCTTCGGGCGAATATAGCTGGAACTCCGGTATGTTTATCTGGACGGCAAAGCAGGCAATGGTGGAATTTAAGCGGCAGCAGCCTGTTATCCACACACAACTGACTGAACTCGTCGAAAAACTGGACACACCAGACTTTGAAACGGCATTGGTCGCGGCGTGGGAGAAACTGCCAAACATCTCGATTGACTTCGGCGTGATGGAAAATGCACAGAGTATGGCGGTGATTCCGGTAGACATCGGCTGGAGTGATGTGGGGAGTTGGAGCGCGATGTTCGAGGTGCTGCCGCGTGATCGTTTCGGTAATTGTTTCAAAGGGTCAGCGCCAGATCACCGTCTTATGCTAGACACACACAGCACGCTAGTGTATAGTGACCGCTTAACGGTAATGATCGGCGTTGAAAATCTGATTGTGGTGGATACTGACGATGTGTTGTTGATCTGTCATAAAGATCGTTCGCAAGATGTAAAAGAAGTGGTCAACAACCTCAAAAAGAAACATATGGATCAATATCTGTGACTACTCCCTACAGCTAAAGCTGGGGGCTTCTATCGTCTTGCACGAATACACTATAGTCCTAGTGTAAGTGTTGTAGAGGTTTTTCTCTTGGATACGTTGAATGTTTTACGAGATCGACTTCCGATCTCAACGCCCGACATTCAGTTGTTAAAGAGCCGCTCTAGACCCACGTTGAGTCTTTGCAACTTCTGCCGTTTCGAGTCTAGTCTTATGAGGATGAGTTTAGCAACGTTGAGGTGAAAGCGCAAGGTATTGCGCCTTCTATCTCCAGACCTCAAGGTCCAGGGCTTTACGGTGCTCTTTCGATAAAATAGGGTACTTCAGAGATGTGGTGGGGAATTCTGATGACTGTACAAGCGTATTGTATGAAATGCAAAGCCACACGGGAAATGGTGAACCCGCAGGCGATTTATAACAAAAGTGGCAGACCGGGCACGAAGGGGACATGTCCAGTTTGTGGCACGTCAATGTTTCTCATGGGGCGCACTGAAGCTCATGAAGGGCTGGCAAAGCCTGAAGTGGTGGCGACAACACCACGCAAAACAGCGAAAGCAAAGACCAAAAGCAGCGCTAAAAGCAAAAAGAAGAAGGTTACCCGCAAAACGCCTGTCACTGCGGCACGCAAACGTACTGGTGGCAAACTGGTGATTGTTGAGTCTCCTGCCAAAGCACGCACTGTAGGTAACTTTCTCGGTAAAGGTTATACAGTCAAGGCGTCGAAAGGACATGTCCGCGATTTACTCGTTACACAGTTATCCGTAGACGTGGAAAATAACTTTGAGCCAAAATATCGCGTGCCTAACGACAAGCGCGATACTGTCAAGGAACTCAAAGATGCTATGGATGCTGCTGATGAAATCTATCTGGCAACTGACCCTGACCGTGAAGGTGAGGCGATTGCGTGGCACTTGATCGCAGCAACCGACCTGCTGGAAAATCGCGCCAGCCGTGTGGTCTTCCATGAAATTACAAAACCTGCAATTCAAGACGCATTTTCACACCCACGCAAGATTGACATGAGCCTTGTCAACGCGCAGCAGGCACGCCGCATCCTTGACCGTTTGGTCGGCTACAACATCACTGAACTGCTGTGGGAAAAGGTTCGCAATCGTTTGTCTGCTGGACGTGTGCAAAGCATTGCCGTGCGTCTTGTCGTAGATCGTGAGCGCGAAATCGAAGCGTTTACGCCTGAAGAGTATTGGACGCTGGACGCGAAACTGCGGAAGCAGCACTCGAATGGCTCTGGCGAAAAACCCTTCACCGCGCGGTTGATCAAAATCAAAGATCAAGAGGTTGAATTCCACAGCGAAGCCGACGTAAAACCACATCTCGAAATCCTGGAACGCAGCCAGTATGTCGTATCGGATGTCAAGCATGGCACACGTCAACGTAAACCCGCCGCACCCTTTACAACAAGTACCCTGCAACAGGAAGCCTCACGTCGCTTAGGCTTCAGCGCACTGCGCACGATGGCAGTTGCGCAGCAGCTCTACGAAGGCATTGAGATGGACAAAGACGGCGCTGTCGGTCTTATCACCTATATGCGTACTGACAGCACCAACGTCTCAACCCAGGCACAAATCGAGGTACGGGATTTCATCAAGGGGCAGTACGGTAGCAAATACGTGCCAGAAAAAGCCCCTGAATACAAGACGAAGACTAAAGGCGCGCAAGAGGCACACGAAGCCATTCGTCCGACGAGTGTCATCCGGCAACCGGAAACGATCAAAGATCGCCTGACACGCGACCAATATAAGCTGTATCAACTCATCTGGCAGCGTTTTGTCGCTTCACAGATGACGCCCGCGGTGTTTGATCAGA
>CALMZT010001134.1 GCA_937870805.1 uncultured Chloroflexota bacterium | reverse complement strand
TGTAGTCAGTCGGCTTGGGTGATCGCGGCGGCGAGATCAATAATATCTTCCGTGCCGCCTTTGACCGTGTTGTCATCAACGGTGAGGACATCCAGACCGTGCTTGATGAGGAAGGTGAAAACCTGCAAACCCTGCTCAACGAAACAGGAGCGTCTTGCTGGGCACCCGACCCCGTGAGCGATGGACCTTGCCAGGTGCAGTAACTTCAAATTTTGATGGTGGAGAGGCGAACCCTCGCCTCTCCACATGCAGTAGGTGGTAGAAATGCAAGGGTTCGTAGACCTCGACATCTGGTTATCAAGAGCCGCCGATTTATTGGCAGGAAACCGCATTACCGTTGATGAGCACCGGTACACCGCGCCATCACTGGACACGCAGGATTTTGGGCGCAAGGATTACGCTAATCAGTTCATGTGGGATTCCTGCTTCCACGCGATTTCCTTGCGCTGGATTGACCCTCAAATGGCGCAGGATGAACTCTTGAGCCTGGTGTCGCGACAGGTAAAAGAGGGTCCCGACGCAGGTATGCTTCCCCATTGTATCTATTGGCGTGGAGGGGGTAACTGGCTGTGGAGTCAGGATGATCGCAGTTCAATTAGCCCACCACCATTAGTCGCTGTTGCCGCCAATCTCGTGTTTGAGCGAAGCAATGACCGTGCCTTTCTCGGAAAAATTTATCCGCAGTTGAGCAAGTATCATGATTGGTTCGACAGACGGCGCGATCCCGATCAGGATGGACTCGTGTGCATTATTCACCCGTGGGAGGCTGGGGGGGATGTTCTACCACGATGGGACAGGGGTATGAAATTTGAGCAGTTTAGTCACGAGGCTGGACGCGCCGCACGCATTGAGCTTGCCAAAATTCTGACCAAACATGATAACGACCCTTCCGTTCTGGCTCAACAGGGTTGGTTCCACGTCGAGCCGATGGACTACAATGCCATTCGCGCCGCCGATATGGATGCGATGTCCGATATGGCACTCACGCTCGACAGACCAGAGGAAGCCGCAAATTGGCAACGACGTGCTGAAGCCATCCGCGAAGCGTTTCAGGCAAAGATGATCGTTGACGGTCTACCCTATGATCTGGAGGGACTGGACGAGGAGCACATTATCCAGGCAAGCGCTGGTCAATTCGTGACGCTGTTCGGCGGCTGTCTGACATCGGAGCAAGCCCAACGTCTTGTACAACAGCTTCAGAAAGCGCGTTTCTGGACACCATTTCCGGTACCTACCTCACCTACCGACGCAGTGACATTCGCACCTGAGCTATATTGGCGTGGCAATGTCTGGCCATGTACCAACTGGCTTATCTACCAAGGGCTGCGCCGTTATGGTTATCACGACTTGGCGAAAGAATTGGCTGTTCGCAGCCTGACGCTGCTCGAACAGTTCGGCTTCTGGGAATACTATCATCCCATAACAGGTCAGGGACTCGGAGGAACAAGGTTTAGCTGGGCGACTGTCATACTTGATATGGCGGCTTCCATATTGTCGATTTAGTTATTAAAAAGGGAGTATTTATGAATAGGAAAAGAAGAAACTGGACTCCCTATCTATTGTTGTTACCGTCCATTATTTATCTGGCGCTGTTCTTCGCTTGGCCGATGGCACGCGCCCTTTCCCTCGCCTTCTGGAAGGAGGATGCGCGCCTCAGCCTGCGCACCGATGCCAGCTTCACTAGTCCAACTGCTGGCTCTTTGCCCCAAGCAGCGACTGTCGCCATCCTCGACACACAGGGAAATCGTATTGCAGCGGGAACGGAAACCAGCGCCATCACTGAAGTCTGGTATCGCATGAGCGCTGCCGATGCAGAAGGCGCAGCCGTCGAAGGTTGGGTGCTGGGTGACCGCGTGCGCGTAGACGAAGAGTCCGATGGCGTGCCGACGCTTGGCAGAATCCGTGCTGTGCGGCGCAGCGGTGCAGATCCGCAGACCAGCGTCTATGTTGAGCCGGGATCAACGCGCGGTGAAGTTGCCGCCAGGCTGGACGCGCAGACGGAAGTCAACATCTTAGAATCAGCGACGCTCGAAGTGTGGTATCAGATCAGCGGTGTTGATGAGAATGGGCAAACGCTTGAAGGCTGGGCACAGTCCGCCTACATCACGCGCGGCGAACAAGACCCTTCCTCCGGCTTTATCCAACGAGGCGACAGCGCTGAATGGACGCTCGACTTCATCCGTACCATGTTGTCTGATCGCTTCTTTACGAGTGCGCTCTTAACGACGCTGCTGATAACACTCATCACCATTCCCATCCAATTTGTAGTGGCGCTCATCATGGCGCTGGTCATTCAGGCGCGCTTGAAGGGTAATCTGCTGTTCCTCTACATCTTCTCGATTCCACTAGGCGTCTCAGAACTGGCAGTCGGTATCGTGTTCTTCCTGATCTTTACCGAACGCGGCTACCTCAACAGCTTTTTGCAGGGGCTTGGACTGATTGACCATACGATTACCTTCATCAGCGCTGACACACGACCCTGGATCATTATCGCGGTCGTGCTCGCCGAGGTCTGGCGTGCCACGTCGATTGTGATGGTGATTCTGGTTTCCGGTCTCCAAGCCGTACCCACCGAACTGCTGGAAGCAGCAGAGTTATTTGGGGCAGGGTTCCAGCAGCGTATTCGCCATGTGATTTTGCCCCTGCTCAAACCAAGTATTCAGGTGGCATTGATTTTGCGTACCATTTTGGCTTTCCAGGTCTTTGCAGTCGTCATGGCGATTAGTGGTGGCGATATTGTCACGACATTAGCCCGTGAAACCTTTCGCTGGTATAGCGATGAGATACGCAATCCGAATATGGCAGCCGCATACGCAGGGCTTATCATGTTGATCTCGATTATCACCGCCATCTTCTATCTGCGCGCCGTGCGCACTCAGCAGGAGTTAGCAGCATGACAGTTGAAGCGAAATCTGTACCTGTACCCGTAATTGTGGCTTCCGAGGAGATGCAAGCCGTGCGGCGTCGTGCGCTGCGTCGCCAGCGTCTCAATCGCGGCATGATCTATGTAGTAGCCATTGCCCTTGCCATTTGGATCATCTTGCCGATCTACCTCATTGGCTCGATGGCGCTCAGCAGCCCGGCAGGTGTGCGCACCTATCCCAAAGCGATCTTTCCCTTCACCGACATTTCGTTCGACACAATGTCGTTTTTCCTGCAATCGGAAGGCATCCTGCCCGGCGTCATCAACAGCATCGTGGTCGCCCTTATAACCCTCGTCCTTTCGACACTGATTGCTGCTCCGGCGGGCTACGCGATTTCGCGCTACATCTTTCCCGGACGTGACTTTTATCGGTTGGCGATTCTTGGTGTGCGCGCCTTTCCCGTGATCGTGCTTGCCGTGCCGCTGGCGGTGCTCTTTATCCGTCTGGGTCTATTTGACCAGGTTCACAGTGTGGCGCTGATGCACACTGCCCTGACACTGCCAACAACAGTGCTGGTCATTGGGAGCGTGTTCGCCAGTATCCCTTACGAATTGGAAGAAGCGGCGATGGTGCATGGCGCGACACCCTTACAGGCGTTCCGGCGCGTGATCGTGCCGCTGGTGCTCCCCGGCATTGCCGCCTCAGCTATCTTCACCTTCGTCATGTCCTGGAACGAGGTCTTCGCCGCCAGTATTTTGACGCTCGAAAATCGGACGCTGCCTGCGCAGGTACTCAACGCCTTGAATAAATCCTCGCCAGAGTTTCAGTTCGCGGGTGGCTTCTTCATGTTGATTCCGTCGCTGATCTTCATCTTTTTCATCCGCCGTTACCTGTTCAATATGTGGGGTCAGGTTACGAAATGAGGTGGTATGATGGCAGAAATTGTCATTGAAAATGCAGTCAAGAAGTTCGGTAACTTTTTTGCCGTAAATAACGTCAGCCTTACGATCAATGACCAGGAATTCATGGTGCTGTTGGGACCAAGTGGCTGTGGAAAGACGACTCTGCTGCGCTCGATAGCTGGGCTGGGAATGCTCGATTCAGGTCGCATCATGATCGGTGGGCGCGATGTGACTTACATGCCCCCACGCGAACGTAATCTGGCGATGGTATTCCAGAGCTATGCCATTTTTCCGCATATGACGGTCTACGATAATGTCGCCTTTGGGCTGAAGATGCGTAAAGTAGACCCGACAGAGACAAAGAGGCGGGTGCAACAGGCGGCGGAACTACTGCATATCGAAAAAATGCTGGATCGCTACCCATCACGCATGAGTGGTGGACAGCGCCAGCGTGTCGCCGTTGCCCGTGCCATTGCTGTCCAGTCTGAAGTGCTGTTGATGGATGAGCCGTTGAGCAACCTTGATGCCCTGCTTCGGCTGGAAATGCGTGCCGAACTCAAACGCCTGTTGGCTGAGCTGAAGGTGACCACGATCTATGTGACTCACGACCAGATTGAGGCGATGAGCATGGGTGATCGCATCGCCGTGATGCGCGATGGCATCATTCAACAGGTTGATAAGCCGAATGCAGTCTACGATACCCCTGCGGATCGGTTCGTGGGTGGGTTTATCGGCAACCCGCCAATGAATTTCATTGAGGGGCAGGTGAGTGCCCAAAACGGGTCAGTGAACGTACATATTGGCGACTTCGCCATCACGCCACCTGAAGGGATCGTTCCCGCGCTGAAGCCTTTTGAAGGTCAATCGGTCATTATCGGCATTCGTGCTGAAAACATCGAAACGTTCACTAAGCCCACCGATAATGCGATGAAAGTGCAGGTGCTGGTGGTCGAGCCGTTAGGGTCGCAAAATTTGCTCACCATCAAGATCGGCACTTCTATCGTCAAAGTGGCGACACACCCCGACTTTCCGGCAGCACCGGACGGCGACATCTGGCTCCGTTTTCCGATTGATAAAGTACGGTGGCTGCATCGGGACAGTCAAAAGGCGCTTGCCCCCGTTTAGGGTATGGATGAATTTCGCAGCCGTTATCGCTGGCGCATGCTGGATACAGACGGCAAACCGCTGGATTTCGGGGGGGGTGGCATTAACGGCAGCGTTGACCACAACGGACGGATCACGGCTGTCAACGCCTACCATCCTGTGCATGGGTATGTGACGCTCACCGCAGCATCGCCATTCCCCGAAGCAGAGCGTTACAACCCGGCGGCTGTCCGCGCCTATCGGGCGTCGCTAGCGAACATTGCTGGTTTTGGAATGCATTTCACCATACCCATCGTGAAGCGTGAGGCTTGGCTGATCGAAGAGGCTACTCCCTGCATTCGCCTGACTCTGGAAAACGACATTGCCGCTGAAGTGATTACCTTCGTGCCCCTAGAGAAGCCGGTTGGCGTGGTGCAGTGGTGGCGCTTCTCTGAAGCGGGTCACTTTGCTTTTCTCGGTGGACGACTCTCGGTCCAGCGCTGCGCTTATACGCAGTTAACTGAAGGTGGTCCAATTCCAATGCCTTCATTGCGATCTAATATTTACTATCAGCGTATGGGTACGGTAGGAGTAGAAAATCCTGAATTAGGCTGGTCGATATTCATGTCCGGCGAGGGCTGCGTTGCACGTGATGATGGCATGGTTGAGTTCACGAACACGGACCCAATTTATCCCCAAATCGTGCCTCTAGGTGCGACAATTCCCCCTCAAAATGAGACTACCCTCGTTTTGGGCTTGGGGTTGAACCAGACGGAA
The DNA here is from genome assembly GCA_937870805.1 of uncultured Chloroflexota bacterium. Taxonomy (GTDB): domain Bacteria; phylum Chloroflexota; class Anaerolineae; order Aggregatilineales; family Phototrophicaceae; genus JACAER01. The sequence goes on along the minus strand of CALMZT010001134.1, from coordinate 7,133 downwards.
GCAACTAACCATTTCATGGCACTCCGAGATAATCCTCCTGAAGCGCTTCTGCAAAGCACGCTCGACGACTGGCACAAATGCTGGCAGGGCTGGCGATTTGACAACTACTCTCTGGATCCGGTTCTGCGGCGTGGGCTAGTCTATGGACTGAACTGCTGCATCCCTGTCAACGATGAAGCAACATGCATCATTACCGATCATCAGCTTTTACCGCTGTCGTGGAATCGAGATGCTTATTATGTGGCGTTGGCGCTGCTCCATTGGCGTCCAGACATGGCAGAGGTGATACGACGCCACCTGTTGTGGATGTTCCAGGTCGCGGAACGGTCTGGTGAGATGTGGGGACGTTCATATCTAGTGAACGGTAAGCTCAAAGACCCTGCTTTCCAGCTTGACCAGCAGCTTTTTCCTCTTCTTGAGCTAGCTGAATATACGGAAGTGACAGGTGATAAGATGCTGTGGGATCGCCTGAGCCAACAGGTTGCACAGATTGTCGATGCACTCTGCGCCCGTGAAATCCAGGGGCTATTCCCGACTGATGAAACCCCCGCCGATGACCCGGTTGCGATGCCTTATCATCTATCCAGTCACATTCTACTGTGGCACACGTTCCGAAAACTCGCCGCATTGATCGAAAGCAAGGATCTGTCAGACATAGCCGAGCGTGTCTATGACGCCATCTGGCGCGAATTTGTTGCCGTGTACGAGGGACGCAAACTGCTCGCCTACCTCACCGATGGCGCGGGCAAGCACCAGTTCTACCACGACGCCAACGACCTTCCACTCGTGCTTGCGCCTGCCTGGGGCTTCTGTCCGGCGAATGACCCTGTATGGCTTGCCACAGTAGATTTTGCCTTCTCTTTGAAGAACGAAGACGGTTATTATCCCGGAACCTTTGGCGGATTGGGGTCGGTGCATACACCCAATACGTGGTCGCTTGGCGATGTGCAGGCATATATTGTCGCAAAGTTGACAAACAATCTATCTGCTGTGCAGACTGTGATCGAGCGAATACAGAAGGTTGCTCAACGTGATGGTGCGCTGCCCGAAGCCTACAATGCTGCGACAGGTGAGGTTGTTTCACGCCACTGGTTCTCCTGGCCCTGTGCCGCGTTAGTCTTGTATTTCACACAATTAGAAGCAGGAAAAGCATGAAATTTAGTCAACAGAAATTGTCGAGCAATCAATTTATGTCACCGCACGGACCTCAATGAGGCAACCTGTTACCCTGTGGAGCCAAGATGCCTACCAAGCCACTTGTAATCGTTGATCCGCATTTCCGCCGCATGGCTGAGATTTTCAGTCCCCATGACCTTGCGCGACTGTACGACGTAGTGGAAGTTGTCGGGGGCAAAGATGAGCCAATGCCGTTGGATGACTTCAACCAAGCCATCGGCAACGCGCAGGCTGTGATTTGTGCCGATTGGCGCTACGGCGATGAAGCCCTCGCCAACGCCGTAAACCTGCGCGCTATCCTCACCGTATCTGGGGGATTCCCTCACAACCTCAACTACGATGAGTGCTTTAGTAGGAAAATCCGTGTACTGTCGGCTGCGCCCGCGTTCGCCCGCTCAGTCGCTGAAATGTCCCTTGCCCTAGCATTATCAGCCAGCAGAGACATTGCCGCCGGAGATCGTGCCATGCGCGCCGGAAATGAAGTGTGGCTGCACGCAGGCAATGCCAATGCTTTTATGCTTTATGGGAAGTCTGTCGGCTTCGTTGGCTATGGTAGCCTTGCCCGCGCCCTGCGCCCACTCATCGAGCCGTTCGGCTGCCGCATCTCGGTCCACGACCCCTGGCTCACAGATGGTTATCTGCACAGTTTGGGTGTTCAGCCAGTGGATTTAGACTCACTCCTTGCAACGTCAAAGGTGATCTTCGTTCTCGCCGCTCCCAGCAGCGAGAATCGCGCGCTGCTTTCCCGCGAATGCCTCGAACGTATCCAGAAGGGCGCGGTATTGGTCCTCGTCAGTCGCGCTCATGTCGTCGATTTTGACGCGCTTACCGATCTGGTTGTGGCAGGGCGTTTCAAAGCCGCTATTGACGTGTTCCCTACTGAGCCTTTAGAGCTAGATCATCCGATTCGGCAGGCTGCGGGTGCGGTATTGTCTGCTCACCGCGCGGGTCCTACGGAAGAAGGCTGCTGGGAAATCGGGGAGATGGTCGTGGATGACTTGGAAGCCATTGTACTAGGTTTGCCCCCACAGCGTTTGCAAAACGCCCAACCTGAACTCATTGAGCGCTACATGACCAACACCATCCGAAAGGTTGCAAAGGCGTGAGCAGAGTCAAGCAGTCTTTTGTGTGGGATCCTTTTGCGAGAACGGGTATCGAGCCGGACCGGTTGGTTCGCGCTGCCGTTGAGATTGGCTATCAGGGCGTTGAACTTGTCCCACAAGAATACTGGCAGCTTGTCAAAGATCACGGGCTTGCCCTCGTCTCTGCCGTCGGACATCCCCTCGCTCCTGAAGGGTTGAATCGCCCAGAAAATCTTGTTTCACTTGAGAAGGAAATCCGCCACAATTTTGAACTCGCAGCCCAATGGGGCATCTCTCTCCTGCTCTGCTTCAGCGGCTGCCGCTATGGCGTGGACGATTTGACGGCTGCCGAGATCACCGCCGAGAATTTGCGCCATCTAGCTCCCCTGGCGGAAGATGCTGGCGTTACGCTGGTGTTAGAACTACTCAACAGTAAGGTCAAAGGTCGGGATTATCAGGCAGACAAATCCGCCTGGGGCATCAAAGTATGCGAGATGGTGGCTTCTCCCCGTGTGAGGCTGCTGTACGACATCTATCATATGCAGATGATGGAAGGGGACATTATCTCGACCATTCGCCAAAGTTACTTGTTCTTCGGTCATTATCATACAGCGGGAAACCCAGGTCGTAATGACTTGGATGAAGCACAAGAGCTTTACTATCCGGCAATCGTCCGCGCTATCCTGGATACGGGATACGAGGGATATATCGGACACGAGTTTTTCCCAAAGGGTGATCCGGTGACTGCCCTCAAAGCCGCCTTTGATGTGTGCAATGTATGATGATTTCTAGCTACCGGACACTGAACAGATGAGCGAGAGGAATGGGATTGAAAATGGGGGTGTCTCCCAGTAAGGTTGAGTGATCAGACTTAACCATTGGGGAGATAACTTCATGCGATCCATCGCCATTGCTGAACTGTATCGTAGCTTGCAGGCGTTGTGGTTGCAAGCGATCCCGCATCGCTGTGATACGCGACTGAGCAATTGGCAAAAAGGCGAGAAAAAGCCCGGGTATTTGGCGACCCAGCGGCTTGCTCCGCGTCAAGTCGTGCGTCTGTACCGACGGCGGATGTGGAGGGAGGAGCTATTTGGGGATCTGAAGCAGCATGGGTTTGACCTGGAAGCCAGTCATTTACGTCATTTTCTCCGCTTGTCCCGCCGGACTTTAGCGCTGTGCCTGCCGCATCTGTGGCTGGTGGCGATGGCGGCATGGGTCGTCACCACTGACCAAACCGACCAGCTAGACCGACATGACCGACGCGATTTAATGGATAAATCAAAATAAACACTAACAATCTGTTCAGGACAATGGGCTTAAGCCCATTGTTAGCAATCTAACTGATTTGTCCATTAATAACGAAATCCGATTCGCGTAAACAATAAATTTTTTTGGCCTATGCAGGTTTTCCTTTTAAAACGATGAATTGCATCATATTACTTATGCGAATCGGATATGTTGTAAGACAGGATGACTAAAGAACATCCACAACCGTCACCCCTGCGTCACAATGCTTGAAACGCAAAGAAATCCTATTGATTTCGCAGCTCGACACCCAACACCGATCTGGCGGCGATCTTCGAAATGATCCGCGTTGCTGACCGAAAGCTAAAAAGATTGGAAGTACTTGAGCGAGAAGGAATGCAGGTGAGTAGTCCGTTGCTCTTAGCATTTGTACAAGGCTGCTTACTCGGATTATTAGGAGGATTGTCTCAATAGAGCAGGTTTTACTTGGAACGCTCGTTTGAATACCCGCTCAGGTTTTTTTCGCCGCCGCCCTTGGTCACTTGCTTCTGTACCTCATCGACAAACACGATTTTGCTATTCTGCCACTGTATTGCTCAAATAATTCTAATTTATCGCAGAAAAACATAGCGCATTTGCGCAGCATTGCACAATGTTGACAATTTTTTTGCGGATTATATAATGCAGGAAAGTTGGATTGATATAATAGATCATGTTTCATTAGCTATATGCGCTACATTATTGGAACGAAATATTAATTCTTGCGAACCTTTCATAAGAATGAAACATAAAAACCTGCTCAACAATAATTTTTTAGTGAAAATCCTTATGGTACAAGAAGAAGCGGGCAATTTAGAGACAGTTTCACTTTCTGGACGTGTTCTCATCATTGATTTGAACAGTGATGCAACCGAGGAAGTTGAGCTAATTCTTAAAGGCTTGGCTTCCGATAAACGTATTGAAATTTTGCGCTACCTCGCAGGGCGTAGTTGCAGCGTGAGTGAAATCGCCGAAGCGCGGGACTTGCCCACCTCCACCGCGACCATGCACATCAACCTCTTGGAAAAAGCAGGACTTATCCGCACCGAACTCAAACCTGCCAGTCGTGGCGTACAAAAAATCTGCTTCCGGCTCTATGACCGAATCGTGATGATGTTGCCCGATGGTGAACGGGCTTCTGAACATGCGATTGATATTTCCATGCCTATCGGAGCGTATGTGGACTGCCGCGTTACTCCTACCTGTGGACTTGCCAGCGACACAGGCATTATTGGGCATTTTGATGATCCTGATACATTTTATGATCCTGAACGTTTCCGCGCTCAACTGATCTGGTTCAAGCAGGGTTATGTTGAATACCGCTTCCCCAACCGTATGCCTGCTAACGCTGTCTTAGAGAGCATTCAGATCAGCCTTGAGTTGTGTTCCGAAGCGCCCCTACAGAACGGAGATTGGCCGTCGGACATCACTATGTGGATGAATGGTGTCGAAATCGGCACTTGGACGAGTCCGGGCGATTTCGGCGGCGAACGGGGCAATCTGACTCCCCTATGGTGGGAAGAATGGAATTCCCAATACGGCTTACTCAAAATGTGGAAGGTCACAACCGAAGGGGCTTACATTGACGGTATACGAACCTCTGATATGACCGTCAATACACTCCATATTGGGAATGGCGGCTTTATTTCGGTACGCATCGGCATTAAAGAAAATGCCGTAAGAATCGGCGGGATCAATATCTTCGGGCAGCACTTCGGTAATTACCCGCAGGATATTGTGATGCGCCTGCGTTTTCGTCCGGTCAATCATCCAACTTGAAGGAGGCACTATTGATTTAACTAATCGTCGGCTCACCATCATCAGTGGTTACCAATAGTGAATTTTAAAACTGGCGACTGACGACTGGTCATTAACGACCAATCGTTAAATGCTAATAGCAGGTCGCTAAACGCTAAATTTTTAGGAGTAAAGATCATGTTCAAACGTACCCTCGTCTTAGCTCTCGTTTGTATTCTTGTGCTGAGCGCCATTCCCGCCATCGCTCAGGATGCACCTGAACTGCCTGCTGATTGCGGGACTGTCAACCTCGAATACTGGAATCCCTTCACAGGACCCGATGGTCCATTTATGGGTCAGATTGTCGATGCCTTCAATGCGGAACATCCCAACATTCAAGTCGCGATGACCACCCAAAGTGAATACTATACCCAGCTGAGTACGGCAGCAGCGTCTGGTACGCTGCCTGATGTGGCGATTATTCACGTCGATCAGATCGCAACCCAAGTCTACCGTAACGTGCTGCGTCCTATCGACAGCGTTGTTGAAGAAGCGGGGATCAATGGTGAAGACTTCCCTGAAGCCGTATGGAATGCTGGTGAGGTCAATGGATCTCGTTACTCGATTCCGCTTGATATTCATCCGATGACGATGTTCGTCAACGCTGATCTGTTAGCGCAGGCTGGCTTTGACACCCCTCCGACCAATGCTGAAGAATTTGCTGCCGTTGCGGCAGCGCTGACGAGCGGTGACAACAATGGCTTCATGATTACCGCAGGCTTCCCCATTCGCCAGATTTTTGAAATGTTGCTGTATCAATTCGGCGGCACTTCCTTTAATGAAGATGGTACAGAAGCCACATGGAACAGTGAAGCCGGAGTACAGGCAGCACAATGGTTGCTGGATGCTCAAGCCGCTTATTCACAGCCGAATCTGGAAGTTGATGCGGAACTGAATTCCTTTAAGGGCGGAACCGTTGGCATGATCTGGAACGGTATCTGGCAAACGACCAATGTCACGGGTGAAGGCGTCTTCTTCAATGGCGTTGCAGTTCCCGTACCGCAAATTGGTACCCAAATGGCAGTGTGGGCAGGCTCGCACCAACTCACTTTGCCGACCCAAGCCGATGAAGACCCATGCCGTGATACAGCAGCGGGTATCTTTATTAGCTACTTGCTCGATAACTCCGTTACTTGGGCGCGCGCAGGTCAACTCCCGGCGAACAACGTTGTCCGTGAAAGCGAAGAATTCGCGGAAGTTCAACCACAGGCTGATATTGCGGCAGGTTCAGTAGACTATGTGTTCTTCCCGCCAGCAGTTCCCGGCATCACCGATGCTTATGGACCGCTGGACGAAGCAATGAGCGCGCTGTTGTCTGGTAATGCTACGGATGTTCAGGCAGAACTCGATAACGCAGCGGAACGTGCCAACCAGATTCTGGAACAAAATCGCGAGACTTTCGGTGCCGAAGCAACACCAGCACCCTAATCTAAAACCGTAATGTAGTAAACAGCAGTTGAGACTAATTAGTCTCAACTGCTGCTCTACTTCACTCATTTTCGTAACCAAATAAATGCAGATGAAAGGAAGACTGCAATGGCTGTTACGGTAAAAGAACCAATTGCGGCGGTATCTCCTAAAAAACGGAGTGTGCGGTTTGATTGGGTACCCTATGTATTTATTTTGCCTCACTTTATTTTCTTTGTGGTTTTTGCAGGATTTCCATTCGTCCTGGGTTTAGTCATTAGCTTTTTTCAATATGATGTTTTACGACCGGAGGCAAACCGATTCGTTGGACTGGAAAATTATGCCAACCTCTTCACGCCGGGAACCGTTGAATATCCGGTTTTCTGG
>CALMZT010001133.1 GCA_937870805.1 uncultured Chloroflexota bacterium | reverse complement strand
CTTCAAACGCCGCCACCGCCGCGTCCATCAGCTTGCCGGTTTGATTCGCGCCGTCCGGCTGATAGCCCAACACCCAGTAATTGAGTGTGCCGCTATAGCCACTCCCGCTCACGGGAGCGCCAGTTGCCGGAGCGCTTGCATCTGTACCGCCTTCCGCCGTCGCAGCCGCGCTGGCTGTGGTACTGGCGACATCACTAGCCGCCGCGCTGCCTGCCATGCTGGCGGCGGTACTGGGCGCCGTGCTGCCTGCGGCGCTAGCAGCGGTACTCGCCGGAGCCGTAGCGCCACTCGCAGCAGCCCCGCCGTCACTCGCGCCACAGACTGCCAACACTGGAACAATCAGCACAACCAACAGCAGCAATGTCATTAATCTTCGATTCATTGTTATTCCTCGCTGAGCTTGACCAGGCGTAGATCGAACAACCAGGGAATTTTGGCCACCTCCTTTCGCTTCGCGTTTCGTACGGAATTGCAGTGCGGCAGCCCACATAACCTGTTGCAGCAGTATGCACAAGCGTTGGAACAACATCAGCTTGCGTTGGCGATGGCGCAGCAAGCCGATTACAAATACCTGATCTATCAGGTGCACGAAGAACTCTCGAAAGTCTATGAACAGCAAGGCGCATTTCAGCAGGCGCTGTATCACTATCAACAGTTTCATCAAATCCGCGACACCGTGTTAAGCCAGGAACAAGCTATCAAATTGCAGAATTTGCGCACGACCTATGAGATCGAGCAGGCACAGCGCGAAGCCGAAACGCAGCGACGCCTGCGTGAGGAAGAGCAGCGCTACTATGAGCAGCTTTCCAAGATGAAGGATGAACTCATTGGCACGGCGTCACACGACCTCAAAAGCCCTCTCACCAGTATTATGATCGGCATTGATCTCTTGCGACGGCATCAACGGCTTGACGATGAGGCAGGGCAGAACTTAATCCAGCGCCTCGATACGAACGCGGAACGGATGCGGGAGTTGATTAGCGATTTGCTGGATCTGGCAAAGCTGGAGACTGGACAAGGGCTGCACATGGAGCAGGTCGCGCTCAAACCCTTTCTGGAAGGCGTGATTGAAACGCTCAAGCCGCTGGCGCAGAAACAGGGCATCACCTTAGAGCTTCAGCCAGATTTTCAGGATGTTCTGATACAGGGCGATACCAGCGGGCTGCGGCGTGTCCTCGACAATCTGCTGTCGAATGCCATCAAATACACGCAGGCAGGGGGACGGGTGACGGTCTATGCGGAACTCGTCGGCGCGGAGATCATCGTCAAGGTCAAAGACACAGGCATCGGCATCCCATCAAAAGATATTCCACACGTCTTTGAGCGCTTCTATCGCGTCGCCGACAAAGCGCATCAAGCCGTCGAAGGGACAGGCTTGGGCTTGGCGATTGTGAAGTCAATTGTCGAGCAGCACGGCGGCAAAATCTGGGTAGAAAGCCAGCCGGGCATCAGCAGTACGTTCAGCTTCAGCGTACCGCGCGTGGAGGCTCCTGCGATAGCGTAGAGTTGCGCAGAAATTTAAGATGTTTTCATGCTTCAGCCGCAAACAACTGGTTAATCAACTCTGTTTGATTAGTTTGCCGCTGTTTAACGTCGGCATTGAGGTTTGCGATTTCACTTTCCAGGGCGCGGCGGCGGTTCTCGCTCACTTCTAAGTCATCCAACACACGATCCCGTATTGCAATTTCCCGCTCAGAATCACCTAATGTGCTGAGGTTCTTGCGCAACTGTTCCTGTCGTGAGACAACTTGATCATACTCCGCTTGCAGGGCTTTTATCTGCTCCACAGCTTGTGCTGCTTGCTGGCGCTCGGCGAATAACTGTGTAAACAAAGCATAGACATTCTCCGTCAATACCCCACGCAAGTCCTCGACGCGCTTAGGCTGCCACTTCGCAGGGTCTTCGCTGGTATAAGTGCTGCGGCGTTCGCGTACTGTAAAGGTCACTTCTTGGTGCGCGGGTACACTTACCAGCCAGCGTGTATGTCCCTGTACGGCGACCACAGGCTGAGGCATATCATAGTATTCACTGTTGGGAGTGTCACGCCGTTCAATATGGATACTGAGGTCACGATTGACGCGGCTGGTGAGGGTATACATCTCCTCTTGCTGGTCATAATAAAAAACTGAAGCTTGTCGTGTGTTTGCGTCGAACCGTACTTCTCGCAGCACAATGGGCAAGGAACGTGAGTCTTGCTTGACTAAAATCCCGAACTCCAGCGCATAAGGAATTTGCAACTCGTCGCCTACGCCTGCAAAGCGTATCAAGCCATCCCCCAGATACTGTCCGTCTTGAGTGACGGTCACTGGACCTTGTTCCAATGCAGTGCCCGTCGTATTAAACAAACGCCACACGAGAAGAGGGTGATTGGGCATCTTCGTATGGTTGTAGACACATAGGGGTTCGCAATCGACCCGTGCATTGATGATCGGCACGATAGCAGACTGTCCACGTCGTACCGACACGGGTGTCTGAACATTATAGGTCAAAAATTCTGCTTCAGCATTGCTCATCAGCACAGGCATGAAATAACTGCCGCTGACCTTCAAATCGCCTAACAGTCCTGCACGATAAAAGCCTGCGCCGCTAGCGAAATCGCTTCCATGCTCACCTACACGAGCAAGTTGCATTAAGTTGTCAAGCGTATCATTCAGGCGCTGAACGCTGGATTGCATTGCACGAAGCATCTCGCGCTGCTTACTGCTTAACCCTTCCATTGCTAAAAGTTCAGCGTAACCTGTGATAGTGCTCAAAGGGCTGCGTAAGTCATGTGCAAGCGAGCCAATCGACTCTACAAGCATGGGATTGCCCGCTATTGATTCTAATGAGGAAGGGTCATCTGATACCTCCGGGCGTGATGGAGTACGCGATTCGTACAATCCATATTCAAACGAAATCGGGCGCCCGGATTTCAGTGTAAGTGCAACATTTTCTAAATCTTCGTCTAGGCTGTTCTCAAACACACCCCAACCGAACAACTGCGCTTTGCCATCTGCGCCAGCAATCAGGCGATAGCTGACACGCCACGTTGGGCTGGGTGCGAGATATACCATCTGGACATCGTGTTCTTCGCCCGCCAAGCGTACCGTTAATGCCGTGCGCGTTTGCTCCATGCGGCTGATGTCGAGAAAAAAGCTGACATCCGTTGCCGCCCGTTCGTCATGCAGCGTCAACCCACGCACACGCGCCACCTGCCATGTCTGCATGTTTAAGGCGTCACTTTGCAGCAGCACTTGTGCCTGTTCGCCAAGCGAATGCTCCACGCCGACGACACGCCCGCCGACGCTCAGACCGTCATCCAGATGCAAGCTGACTTGGCTGCCGCGCAAGCTGGCAAGCAGATCGACCATGCTAGAGCGCGAATTCAGCTTGACGGAGAGTTCGTTGAGCAGTTTGTCTTTATCTTCCGGCGTGTCATAGTCGATACTCAATAACTGCCCGCCACGCACAACGCTGACGGATAGACTTTTCAAAACGTCGTTAGTTGCTTCACGCGGCACGACCAGCGAAATGGTGGTACCTTGTACTATGCCTTGTCGCTCAAAATAGCCAATCCCTTGCTTGTAGAGCGTCAGTTTGCGAATGGGTAATTGTGCCATCGTAGTATACTCCTACTCAATCAATCCCTTCCTTCTCAGTTCCTTATCCAGCTTCGTAAAGCCGCTGTCCATGCCATGCGAAAAGTCGATATAGGTGTAGCCCGCTGTCACCAGCGTAGGACCGATCTCGCGCGCCAGCAGCAGGAACACAGGCGTACCGACCTCCTGCGAGAACAGATATTCCTTCGCTGCCCACTGTGATTTTTTCCAATCAGGCGAGAGCACGCTCAACGTTGCCGCCGCGCCTTTAATCACCTCTTCCAGTTCCAGGAACAACTGCGTGTGATAGTTCCTGTCGCTGTCCTGATAATCCCAATAGCCGTAGCCGCGCTCTTTGAGAAACTGGCGCAGGCTCTCCACGAACTCGGTATCTTCCTGGGCGTAGCTGATGAACACGTAACCTTTGGACTTAGGCGTTTGCGGCTTGAGAGGCTTGCTGCTTTGCACGCTCTCCGGCAGGCGCGCGAGGATGTCTTTCAGCGCGTCTTCCGAGAGTTTGGCGTCGCGGCGGTCTTTGACAGCGGCTTCGTTATCGGGGTCGCGGGCGTCAATCGGCTGCAAATCGCGCAGATAATCGGGCAGCTTGCGTTTGCCGCTTTCGTCAATCGTCACCGGAATCACGGGCTTTTTCAGGAACAGCGCGCGTTTGAGTTCCGCTTGAATGTAACCCTGCCGTACCGAATCAATGCTGACGACTGAAATCACCGCATCGGCATCTTTCAACGCTTCGACAATCGCGTCGCCCCATTCCACGCCCGGCTTGATCTCGCGGGCATCGAGCCACGCGCGCACGCCTGCCTTTTGCAGTTCGTCCACCAGCACGTTGACGAACTTGAAATCCCGATAAATGTAGCTGATAAAGACGTAGCCCATAAATCCCTATCTCCGTTGTGATGTCTCTCAAGCATAACGCACCTCTCCCAACTTTCACCTGTTTTCATCGGCTTTTCAAGGTCTCGTGTGTTACGCACACACGTTGATGTGCCCTAGCCATCCATAATCTCTCATTGCTCATTGCTTTCTACTCATTGCTGGTGATTTGTTTGCCCCTCATGCCTCTCTAACGTTATAATGGAAACAAATACCAACGGAATCTAAACATCGAGAGGACACGCAATGTCCGAACGCCCCGCTAACAAACCCGAAAATCCGCCGAGCAGTGGTTCACCCGGCTGGCATCAACCGAGCACCACCGGACCCTGGCGCGCGCCAGAGAAAAAGACCGCGTCCGGCGGTTGGTCGTCAGCCACGCCGACGCTGCCGTCTGATTTGCCGACGGAACCCGAAACCGAAGGCGCATGGCATCTGCCCAAGCCCGAAGACACGATCTATGAGGCGGGTGAAACTGCGCCCGATACTGCTGTCGAGGAAATCGGCGAAACGCAGAATATCACGGATGCGCCAACCGAAACACTTGCTTCGCCCGAAGATGTGAGCCTGTATCTCTCTGCTGAACGCGCTTCCGGCGATCTGCCAAGAGATGCGGGCGAAGAAGACGAAACCTTCAGCATGAGCGAGTTAGTCGCGCTGGCGAGTCTCGCGTCCGGTGGCGCGCCCGCAGGTACACCCGGTGCCAGCGCGCCGCTGATTACACCGCTGACGCCTGCTGCTGGAACTGCTGCCCAAACGCCCGCAGACCCCAGCACGCTCTCGCCTGCTGAACGCGCGGTGCTGCAATCGGCAGGTCAGACGACTGCGGATGGTGCGGCGCTGAGTCCCGAAGAATACGCGCGCCGCCAGCTTGCCGCGCTCGAAGGCGCTGAAGCGCCAGTCGGTACGTTCACGCCCAGCGGGACAACGGAGATCACGCCAGAGGAATACGCCCGCCAGCAGTTATCACGTTTGGGCGGCGAAGAACCCGCATCGACCACAGGGGCGATGTCGCCAACACAGGGGTTCAACACGGCACAGCAGGAACTCGCGCGTAAATTCCAGGAGACGCAGGAACAGATTCGCTCACTGCGCCGCCTGTATCAAGCGGGGCAGCTTTCGCGCCCTGATCTGGAAAATCAACTACGCCAACTGATGATTCTCGACGACAATCAAACGTGGTGGATGATGGGCGTCGAGACGGATACGTGGTATCGCTTTGAAAATAACGAGTGGATACCTGCGACGCCGCCTTATCTACAATCGCAGCCGCAGCCCACTACAGGCGGCACGGGTGTCCTGCAAGCCGTCGATTCGTCGCTGCCCTATCTGCCCACCGAACCGATGCCGCCAACGGAACAGAGTTATGGCAACGAACTGCGGCTTGACGAGAATCTAATGCCGCTGCCGCGTCAGGTACCCCGGCAAGACCCTGAAGCGACTGTGCCTTCAGCCGTTGGCACTTATCTGCGCGACAGCGATCCCTATCTGACACAGCCCGCTTCAGGCACGCCTTACAGCGCGCCCACGATACCGAGTGCGGCTATCGGCTATGAAGAGCCTGTGCCGCTGGGCAATCTGGTCGAAGCTCCCTATACCCCGGCGGAAGCACCGCCTGTCGATGAAACCAGTGATGTGATCGAAGATGCGCGCGAACGCCAGCGCCGTTCAGCAGTGAACATGGTGTTGGTCGGTGCGCTCGTTTTCATCGGTCTTTTGCTGCTGCTGGGTATTGGGGTAACGCTGGCGGTAGTCATTCCTTACAACCAGATCGCTACTGATTGGCGCGACGAAGTACAAAATCTGCAAGCTTACGTGCCGCAGTTCCAGACGGCGCGCATCCTTGATGCCAACGGCGGCGTGATTGCCGAACTCAACAGCCAGGAAGCCAACGCGGGCGCACGTACCACGCTGCAATCGCTCGATCAAGTATCACCCTATATGATTTTTGCGGTAGTTGCGTCAGAAAATGAGCGCTTCTACGAAGACCCCGGTTGGGACCCTATCGCCATCACCCGCGCTTTCCTGCAAAACGTCGAAGCCAACGAAATCGTATCCGGTGCAAGTACCATCACGCAGCAGATCGCGCGCAATTTGATCTTGCAGAATACCGCACCCACCGCCCAACGAAAGCGCGAAGAACTGGTCATTGCCGGTGAGATCGCGCGTACTTACAGCAAGAACGAAATTCTGCTGCTGTACCTCAACGAAGTCTATTTCGGCAACCTGGCGTATGGCGTGGAGGAGGCTTCACAGTTCTACTTTGGGCGCTCCGCCGCCACCCTCAACTTTGCCGAATCGGCTTTCCTCACGGGTTTAATTCAATCGCCTGCGGTCTATGATCCGGTGACGAACCGCAGTGCTGCCTTCGCCCGTACTCGCGACATCATTCGGCAGATGGTCAGCGTGCGCTGCTTGACCTTCCAGCATGGACAATGGGCAGAAGGACAAGAAGACGCGGGAGAGCCATTCTGCATCCCCGATAACGCCGTGCGCTTCGATGACAACCAGGAAGTCGTCGGCGGTCCGGTGCTGCCACAGATCGCAGAGATCGAAGCCCGTAACTACACCCCGCGCGACTCGACAGTGCAGTATCCGCATTTCGTCCAGTTTGTGCAGGCGCAGTTAGAGCGTGACTTCGGCACGAGCGAGATTTACGCACGCGGCTTCACGGTGCGAACGACGCTGAACCCGATCCTTCAGGATGCCGCGCAGGATGCCCTCACCGGACAAGTCGGCGCGATGATCGGCACAGGCGTGAATACAGGCGCAGTGTTAGTCACTGACCCCAACACAGGCGCGATTCTGGCAATGGTCGGCAGCCCTGACTTCAACAACGAAGAAATTGGCGGGCAGAACAACTATACCCTCTCGTGGGAACAGCCCGGTTCAGCCATCAAACCCATCTCGTATACGGCAGCGCTCGACGGCATTGACCGCAACGGCGATGGACAGCTATCGTTCGATGAGTATATGACGCCTGCGACGATACTGTGGGACGTGCCGACAGTGTTCCCCGGCAACTATCAACCTGTCAACTTCAATGGGCAGTTCCTGGGTCCGGTTGCCGCGCGCTATGCGCTGGGCAACAGCCTCAACGTCCCCGCCGTCAAGGTGTATGAATTTATCGGCAACGACGAATTCCGCCAGATGGGCGAACTCTTAGGGCTAACCTTCCTACCGCAGGCGACGTTTGGCTTGCCAACGGGCGTCGGCGCGACGGAAGTGCGCCTCTACGATATGGTTCACGCTTTTGGCACGCTGGCAACGGGCGGGCTGCGCGTCGAACCTTACGCCATCGAGAGCATTACCGACTCGACGGGCGCGGCAGTCCCGATTCCCGGACGCGCCGAAGCCACCGCCGTGATTCGCCCCGAAGTTGCTTATCTGATGCAAAACATCCTCAGCGACGATGGCGCGCGCGCACCGCAGTTCCCGCCGAACAGTATCCTGACGATTCGCGGCTTGCCCACGTCCAACGTCGTCGCGGTCAAGACAGGCACGAGCAACGAAAACCGTGACCTGTGGACGATTGGCTTCACGCGCAATTTCGTCGTCGGCGTATGGATTGGACGCGGCGATAATCAGCCTACTAACGGGTCGAGCTTCACAGGTGCAGCGCCGATCTGGAACGCCGTGATGACTGCCGCCGTAAGCATCCAGGCACCCGCGCCCTTCTCACAGCCTGCGGGCGTGGGCTTCGCCCAGATTTGCGCCGATACAGGCACGCTACCGGGCGCAAACTGTACCAACCTGCGCAACGAATTGTTCATCGCCTCGCAGCCCCCGCCGCCCCCTGAACAAGGGTTCGTGCAGACGATTGCCGTCGATACGTGGACGGGCTTGCGCGCTAACAACTTCTGTCCCGATCACGTCACCACCTCGACGTTTGCCAGCATCAACGACGCTGCCGCTGTCAATTGGCTGAACGGCACGGGTCAGGGACGCACCTTTGCCCAACGGCTTGGCTTGCCCATCCCGCTGCAACCTGCCCCCACGGGCGCTTGCGACCTCAACACGCCCATTCCAGTGGTGCGTGTGACCTCGCCCACGCCGGGACAAGTGGTGCAAGGGAGTGTACAAATCACGGGGACAATCAGCGTCGCGCAGAACTTCAGCCATTATGAGGTGCAGTTGGCGACGGCGGCGAATCCCACATCCTTTACCATCATCCTTCCCGCCAACACCACGCAGCCCTCTTCAATTCTCGGCACGTGGAACACGATTGGCACGCCTGATGGCGATTACATCTTACGGGTGGTAGTCTACTCGACGACGGGCGGCATCATCAACGTCGATATCCCCGTGCGCGTGGACAACCCTGAACCCACCGTCATTCCCACGCTGATTCCGTCACCGACCTTCCCACCGTCGCAGTTCCTGACGCCGCTGCCTTTCGATACGCCCATTCCGGGGCAGTCGTTCGGCGTGCCGACGCCCACCGCGACCATCAATCCCGGCGGCTAAACACATCATCACACCCAACACAAAAGGGACATTTCAAGTGAATGTCCCTTTTTGTTTTGAAATCTGCTTTTGTATTTGCTGATTGCTGATTGCTGAAAGCTGATCGCTGACAGCTATCGGTAATGCCACTCGCTGACCAGCGTTTGCGGTGTGTCATACACAAACTTGCTCTGGAAAACGGGACTGTCGTCCAGCACGCGCGGGAAATACCGCACATCCGCATACGGGCGTGGATACTGCGCCAGTTCTGCCAGTGGAATCCATCTTAGCTCCCCTTCCGCACACTCTGGCAATATTGGATATTGTAGGGGCAAGGCATGCCTTGCCCCTACCTCATCATTCTGCATGACCCCCGCGCGATACACAAACAGCAGCCAGTGGATTGGAAACGCGCGGTCAACCACCGTCAAAATCCCACGCAGCTTCAAATCGCTTACCGTGAGTCCCGTTTCCTCGCGCATCTCCCGCGCGGCGCATTCCTCCGGCGACTCGCCCAATTCCAGTTTGCCACCGGGCGGCGACCACAAGCCTTTGTGCGGCACGCGCTCACGCTTGAGCAGCAGCACCGCGTCGCCATGCAGCACGTAGATGAGCGAACCCGTTACGATGCGATCTGACGGAAATGCGTTATTCGCCACGAATACCTATTCTCCAACGTCCTAAAGGCACGAAGTTCTACAGCATTTTGATTATTCAAGAGGCGCAAATTCAAGTGCCCATGCGTGTATTACTAATGACGATGAGTGCAAGGCAATCTGTTGACCTTACTCCAGCTTTCCCCAAAGCTTTTTGAAAGAGTATAAAGCGAGCTCTGCTAATAATGCTATAGAACGGGCGTGTGGCTTTAAACGAGCAGTGGTTCAATTTCTCTTCTGCTCTTGTCTTAACTTGGCGCACTTGGCGTCTTGGCGGTTGGGCATTATCCTGCTCCCAACAATGGCTTCCCTGTCGCCAAATCCGTCCCCAAAAACCGCGCCGTCGTCTCTGCCTGCGCGCCGATCAAATCCGCCACCACGCGCACGACCTGCCGCGCCTCGTCCCACGTCAACTCGCGCTTATCGCCTAACGTCTGCGCCGACACTTCTTCCGCCAGCGCCTGATAACTCAACGCCAGCGTTGGTTGATAGTCGCGCAGGCTGGCTTTTGGTGGCACACCGATCTCGTCCTTCAGAATTGCTGCCGTGCGACCCCACAAGCCCTTGTACACCTCATCCGTCGCCAGCGCATAATGCGGCTTCGTCAGCACCTCTGCCACCGCCGTTTTCAGCGCCGCCGTAAACTGCATCCGTTTGATCTTGCCCGTCAGCCGCGCGCTGATCCAGCGTTCGTCCTTGCCCTGCCGCCGATACGCCTCAATCGCCGCGTCAATCACATCGTCGGGGTCAATCGCGCCCGATGTTAGCACACTCTCAGGTTCACGCCGCACCAGATCGACAAACGCGCCGCTTTCCGACAGATACGTCTTGATCGCCGCCAGCAGGGGACGCGCCTTTGTACTGCGTAAATATTGCGCAATGAGATACAACCCCTTGTCGTCGGTGAAATCGACCTGATACGTCTTGCCATTTGTGGCGATATAAGGCAACTGTCTACTTGAAGTAGACAATTGAGTTTTGAGCTTCGCCAGCAATTTACGCACATCACTATCGCCTGTTAATCCACGTATCCAATCCTGCACCGCATAAAAATACCCATCGTCCGTCTGAACGTGGGCTAGTGGAAAATGCCATTTTTGCGCTACGATAAGAGGCAAAGGTAAACTAGCGTCGTCCGCATCCGGGATGACAGGCAGTAACGTATTCATTTTTCGATCCTTATATTTAATTAGTTAATCACTATTTATCATATAGTAATCACTATACATTGTCAATCAACTAAAATGGCTCGACTTCGTAATCGCTTTCTAATTTTGCTGACTGAAAAAGAACGGCGTGAGGAAAGGCGCATTTCTTATACGGAAATCGCCCGCGCAACAGACTCCTCTGTCAATGTTCTTTCAAATTGGGCAAATAACAAAATTAATCGCTTTGACGGGGAGTTTATGCTGAAAATCTGCGAATACTTCAACTGCGGGGTAGGCGACCTACTCTACATTGATCGCTCCGACAACGGCGAAACGTCCCCCACCTGAGTCTGCACCCCTCTCTCTGCACGCACAGGCTGCGGCAAATCCTCTTGCGCATGAGCAGGGAAGGGGCATATACAAATCAGCAGCAGACATACGAAGACGCGCCCCATACTTTTTTCATCTCTCTTCCTCATCTTGGTGGATGGTCTCAATACTACACGCCTGCCGTAACCGCTGCTGTTTGGAGTCCATCAAGCGCTGAACTACTCGAATAGATGACGCTCTACGTCCATCCTCCTATGTAAGACACGGACAATCTCAATCATGCCTTCAGCCACAACACGATAAAAAGTCACATGCTGCCCCACAGGGTGTTTGCGATACCCCTCACGGATATTGCTGCAATACTGACCGATACCCGGTTGATCTGCCAAAGGTGAAAAGCATCATCGAGTAAGCGAATGTATGCGTCCGCCTGTCCCTCACCCCACTGGTCAAGGGTGTAAACCCAAATATCCTCTAAGTCTTGTTCTGCTTGTGGTCGAAGCGTAAAATGACCCATCGTTACTTGCGGCTTTTCATGCGTGTAAGAAACTGCTCGACATCAAAATCCTTTGCCGCGCCACTTTCTTCCCCTGCGATCAGCGCCGCCTGTAATGCTTTCAGTTTCGCCTCATGCTCTTCCAGAAGTCGCAAGCCCGCGCGCACAACCTCACTTGCAGAGCCATAACGCCCCTCCGCGACTTGTGATGCGATGAACTTTTCAAAATGTTCTCCAACGGTCACACTGGTATTCTTCGGCATATGCTTCTCCTCAAAATACAATTTTATACCAATATATAATATTTTTTGGTATATGGAAAGCACAAACAGGAGGCAGATGAGTGGCTAATCCCCGTAATGAGTGAAAACTGATAACTTACATAACAACGCGCATTAAAGTGTCAAAAGGAACGCAAATTGGCGCGCTTTTCTGCTATGCTCTCTCCTAGAGAAAGGAGTCTCCATGTTCCACACCATGCTAAAGACTATCGACCATCGACTAATGACTACCGATAATAATTCAGTAAATTTCCTGATACCTTACTGTTTTTTCAGCTTACATTTAACTTGCGGGTTAGTTTTCGGTATGAAATTTCGTCGTTTGCTGCCCATTGTGCGCTATGTGCAAATCACCAAATGAAACGTTACTCTGATAAATGTGTTTTTGCAGGCTAAAATTTGAGTCACCCGTCCGCTAGTAGCCACCCCTTTGACCTTCTATTCCCCTAGCGCATCGAACACCTTCGGCGCGATTAGCCACACCAGCGTGCCATGCAGCATTGGCTCTGTCTCGGCATCCACGCGCGCGCAGCCGCCCTTCTTCATCTCCACCTCGCCGCCCGTCAGTTCACGCAGCGTCGTGCTGAACGTCGGCTCATGCCCCACCAGTACGATTTCGTCATCCTCCGCCGCGCCTTCCAGCAGCTTCTCAAGCTGTTTCAGGTCGAACCCGAAGTTGACTTCCTCACGCTCCTCGACCTCCACGCCCAGCGCCTTCGCTATGATGTCCGCCGTCTGCCGGGCACGCACGCGCGGGCTGCTGTAGATGTGCGCGGGCTTCAATCCCAGCTTCGCCAGCACCTTCGCCGCCGTCTTCACCCGTTCTGCGCCACGCTCCGTCAGCCTGCGCGAGAAGTCGTCCGCCGCATGTCCTGTATGCGCATTGTCTTCCGCGATGCCGTGCCTTATGAAGTAGAGTTTCATCGCTTCACCGACTTTCT
>CALMZT010001132.1 GCA_937870805.1 uncultured Chloroflexota bacterium | reverse complement strand
CATAAACAATTCCTCTGCAAGGGCGAACACATCGGTTCGCCCCTACGAAATCTCCTTTAACGCTGCCACCAGCGCATCAATTTCGTCTTTGCCATTCATCTCCGTCACGCACAGCAGCATGTTGTCTCTGAGGTGCGCGTAATCCTGACCGAGATCGTAACCGCCGATGATGCCTTTGTCGATCAGCGCTTCGTTGACGGCACTCACGGGGCGCGGGCATTTGACGGCGAACTCATGGAAGAACGGCTTGCTCATGTCCACTTTGTAGCCGGGCAGCGCGTCGATTTGTTTGGCAGCGTAGTGCGCCTTGTGATAGCACAATTCTGCGACCTTGCGGATGCCCTGCTTACCGACGAGCGACATATAGACAACAGCCGCCAGTGCCATCAAACCCTGATTGGTGCAGATGTTGCTGCTGGCTTTGTCGCGTTTGATGTCCTGTTCGCGCGGGCGCAGCGTCATGACGTAGGCGCGTCTGCCTTGCTTATCCACCGTTTCGCCGACGATGCGTCCGGCGATCTTGCGCACATATTCGCTGCGTGTGGCGAAATAGCCGACATAAGGTCCGCCATAACTCAAGGGAATGCCCAACGGCTGTCCTTCACCGACGACAATATCCGCGCCGAGTTCGCCGGGACTCTTGAACATTGCCAGCGCTATCGGGTTGGCGACGAACACCAGCAGCGCGCCCGCGTTATAGACTTTTTCCGATAGAGTCTTCAGGTCATCAATCTGCCCGAAGAAGTTGGGATACTGCACCGCGACCATCGCCGTGTTTTCGTCAAGCATGTCTACGAGGTCGGGGATGTCGGCGCGTCCGCCATCGCCTACAAACTTGATGTTGTTGCCCTGATTATAGGTACGCACCACCGCACGATACTGCGGGTGAATGCCGGGACTCAAGATCACTTTATTGCGCTTATGACGGCTGACTTCCATCGCAACTGTCACTGATTCCGCGAGGGCAGTTGCGCCATCATAGTGGCTGGCGTTGGCAGCATCCATGCCTGTCAGCGCGCAGATCATGCTTTGATACTCAAAAATGGCTTGCAGCGTGCCCTGACTCACTTCTGGCTGATAAGGCGTGTACGCCGTGAGGAACTCGCCGCGCAGCAGAATATGATTTACGGCGGCGGGGATATAGTGATGATAGGCGCCCGCGCCGCGAAAGAGGGCAAAATCCTGCGCGTGTTCGTTGCCTTCGCTCAGTGCTAGCATCTCGGCGCTGACTTCCATTTCGCTGAACGCATCAGGCAGGTTGAGCGAAGGGAAACGGTGCTTGGCGGGTACTACGTCAAACAAATCTTCAATGGTCGTGACGCCAATTGCCGCCAACATTTGCTGGCGCTCGGCGTCGGTATGGGGGATATAGGACATTACGGTCTCCAATACAAATTTCAGCGATTAGCAGTTAGCGGTTAGCTAAAAACACAAAAGCTAATCGCCAAATGCTAACAGCTAACGACTTTCACAATAAGCAGCGTAGGCGGCAGCGTCCATCAGATCGTTGAGTTCGGCGGGATTGCTCACCTTGAGTTTGACGATCCAACCTTTGCCATAAGGCTCAGCGTTGATGAGTTCTGGTTCATCTTCGAGCGCGCTGTTGGCTTCGGTGATGGTGCCGCTGATAGGGGAGACTAACGGCGACGCGGCTTTTACCGATTCTACGGAGCCGAATTCGTCACCCTTCTTGATTTCGCGCCCGACTTCTGGCAGTTCAACGTATACGATGTCATTCAACTGATCTTGTGCGTAATCGGAAATGCCAATGGTGGCGGTGTCACCTTCCAGCAGCACCCATTCGTCCGATTTAGCGTACTTCAAATTGTCGAGGGTTTTCCAGCTTGCCATGTTCTAGCTCCTTAGCAATTAGCTTATACGGGGAAACCCCCGTGAAACACCAGATTTAAGAACAAAAAGAGCGCACAACAGTTTTGCTGTGCGCTCTGTCGGTAGCTTGCCTACATTCAGAGGTGGTTGGCTGATAAATCCCTGTGACCTGAGAGTTTCACCGTCAACTCAGCAGTGTTTGACAGTTTGCCCCTTCGGCGTCCTATACATGATAGGCGCTCTCTTCGTCAGCCGCTGTTCAATTTGAACACTTATTTTAGCGTGCGTCCAGCCGCTTGGCAACTTGCAAAACTTGCGACTGCAGGGCAATCGCATCAAATTTAGTTTGAAGGTTTTAAGGGTTCACAACACATTTGTAGGGAA
>CALMZT010001131.1 GCA_937870805.1 uncultured Chloroflexota bacterium | reverse complement strand
CTATGATTCATGCCGCAATGGTGCGCCTTATGGTACGGCGTTTAGCCCTAATGTGACTTTTCAAATGGCTTCTAAGGAGGACGCACACATTGATGCGCCCCTACAAGTACGCGATCTCGATTGTTCGTTGCTTAACCCGAACTCAGATTAATTATGTTGGTGGATGCACACCCGCCCTTACCCATATAGCGCGCGCTTCGATAATGCGAGGAATATTCATTTTCAAGCGTGCAGCAGTAGCGTGTCCAGTAGGAGTTAATCCATCCACCAATAATCCGTTCTGTTCCCATTGAAAATGTTCTGACCAGATTTGGGCGCGAGGATTGAATAAAGGGGTCACGATTCCTGTGTTTGGGTCAGGTGCAGAAGTTACGCTTGCTTTGCTCAGATTGCATGATGAACAGGATAGACATAGGTTATCGAGTTCATCACTGCCATTGGGGTCGATATGCTCAACATGCATTGCTTGACCGATGACTCTTTGTGCAGTCTGGCAATATTCACAACGGAATTTGGCGCGCTCATGGACAAGTCGCCCTTTTGCTGCCCACGACAAATCACTCATCAGCAGGCTTCAGATTATCCAGTGTGATTGTGTAACCGCGACTCATAAGCTGCTTCATCGCTTCTGCTTTGCGCAGTGTAAGTCGCTGTCCCTGCTCAACGAGGCGTGCCTGTTCTTCATACTCTGCGTCAGTGATCGTGCCGCGCGAATTTTTGTCCATCAGGAGTTGCATTTGCGCTTGCTTCGCACTTGGCATTTGCTCACGCGCTATTGTCCATAATGCGTCGTCTGAGAGATACGCCAATGCCCGCAGTTCTGCCCGTTCGTCAGCCGGGAGATCGGGTTCAAAAGACTGTTCCAGGCGCGCTAAAATTACTTCATCCACAGGTTGCGCGGTTTCTTCCGCAACGCGACGCGCTTTGTCGTATAGTTTTTCGGGAATCGCCACAGTGTAATCACTCATCGCCATCTCCAACAGTTACATCGACTCCAGTGTACACCTATTTTCCTATTCATCATTCACCTTACGCAAAACGTTCGCCGCTGCGGACGCCGGCAGTTTTAAACTGCCAGCTATGGGCTTTGGAAACCCGTGAACGGGTTGCGCGTTACGATTTTTCAACCTCTTGAGAGCCGAATTCCGTTTCC
Organism: uncultured Chloroflexota bacterium; assembly: GCA_937870805.1. Classification (GTDB taxonomy): domain Bacteria; phylum Chloroflexota; class Anaerolineae; order Aggregatilineales; family Phototrophicaceae; genus JACAER01. The sequence goes on along the minus strand of CALMZT010001131.1, from coordinate 2,134 downwards.
AGTGGCACAATGATGACGCCGGGAATGCTGCGCCCGATGCGGTCAGCAGCGTGATGCCGATGACGAGCGCGACAACCTAGGCGTAACGCCAGAATGACGATTTTTGCGAAGCGGTCACATTTAGCCTTCTTCTCTCAGTGTCTCAAATAAAATCGGTTCTTCCAAACGCTGTAAATCGCTCGGATGGATCACAAACGATACATCGACACGCCCAGCGTTCAGGAAAATCTCCTGTTCCTTCAAAAAATCTACATCCAGCAGCAGCGGTACACCGAACAGTTTGCCCGTTGGCGAGAGTTCACCGTAATCGCAGCCTGTCACAGCATTGAGTTCCTCGCGGCTGGCGAACTTCACCTCTTTGACGTTTAACAGGCGGCGTATGGCTTTCAGGTTCACCTTCTTATGCGCCTGAATCACGCAGATGGCGAAGGTGGTTTGCTGCACCTCGATCACCTTTAGAAACAGACATTTAAGCTGCTGTTCGTAGCGACAGCCTAATGCCTGATGATATTCCTCTGTAGATGCTCCGGGCGCGTGTTGTATTTCCCGGTACGGAATGTTGTTTTCGCTAAAATGACGCGCAATCGACAAGTAGACTTCCTGGCTCACGATTAATACCCTCATATGTCCGTAGGGGCTGGCGCGCCATGCCCCTACACCCCGACAATAAGTTCAGGATAAATCGTCGTGAGGGTAGTTGTCTTGCAAAATATTGACTTCTTTGGCGTACTGTCCCGGCGTCACGCCGATAAAATACTTAAAACTGTTCGAGAAGTGGCTCTGACTGCTGTAGCCCGTCGCATACGCCACATCTGCCAGCGGATGCCCCTGCGACAGCAAGCGCTGCGCGTGGCGCACACGCACACTTTCCAGATAGGCGTGCGGCGGCAAGCCCACTTCCTGATGAAACACGCGCAGCAGATAAAAGGGACTCCAGTGGACGAGCGCTGCTAAATCTGCCAGCTTGATATTCTCGGCGCAGCGTTCTTCCATGTAGTGTTTCAGGCGCTTGATTTCTAGTCGTTCCTGTTTCAATGTACGCATGGGCAGCGGCGCATCCGCGTGCCGCACAATCAACTGCCCCAATGCCCACAGCAAGCGTGACTCCTGTTCCAGCGCTGAAATGTCGTCCTCTAGAGCCGTATGCATCCGCTGAATTTGTTTGAACAGCGCTACATCGTCAATCACTGGCTTGGAGAAAAACGGAATATCGCGCTGTCGTTCGCCCACTTCCGAAGCGATATGTTGCAATAACTCCGCTTCGGGATACAGCGCGCGGTAGCGAAAGCCTGTCGGTACTGCCGCTTCACCTGTATGTGCTTCGCCGGGATTGAGCACGATAATGCCCTGCGTTGGCGTGACGAACTGCGCGCTGCGATAGTCGAACTTCTGCACGCCCTCTTCGATCATGCCGATCACAAAATAATCATGTGCGTGCCGCTTAAATGCATATTTGATGATGTTCGCGCGGAACAGCTTCAAATGATGCAGATGAGGCACGCTCCACAGTTTTGCGTTGTCGCCGTTACTCATGGGTCTTGTCACAGTGAACCAACCATTACACTTCATCATGACCTGGATTGCGTGTCACGTATAGATCGTTGGTAGACCATCCATCCGCGCGTATAATTAAATTCATTATTCAGAGCGGAGTGTGAGATGGCATCATTACAAGAGAAAGTCACTACAGAATTCAAAAACCGCTTCAGCGCAGACCCCACATTTGTCGTGCGCGCGCCGGGGCGTGTCAACATCATTGGCGAACACACCGATTACAATGACGGCTTTGTGCTGCCGATGGCGATCAATCGCGCGCTGTGGATTGCGCTGCGCCCGCGCGATGATCGTCGTGTGGTTGCGCAGTCGCTGGATTTCGAGCAAACCGTCGAAATCGACCTCAACACCGAAGAAAAGGTGCCGCAGGTGTGGGCACAGTATTTGCAAGGTGTGGCGTGGGCGCTGCAAAAGAATGCCTACACGCCTGCGGGTTGGGAGGGTGTACTGGCGGGTGATGTGCCTGTTGGCGCGGGCTTGTCGTCGTCGGCGGCGTTAGAGTTAGCCACGGCGCGCGCTTTCGCCTCAGTCACACCTTTTACGTGGGACGCCGTAAAAATGGCGAAGATTTGCCAGCGCG
>CALMZT010001130.1 GCA_937870805.1 uncultured Chloroflexota bacterium | reverse complement strand
GATCATGTGCACCGGGATGCGGATGGTGCGGGCCTGATCGGCGATCGAACGTGTGATCGCCTGGCGAATCCACCATGTGGCGTAGGTCGAAAACTTGTAGCCGCGACGGTATTCGAATTTATCGACCGCTTTCATCAGACCGATGTTGCCTTCCTGAATCAGGTCGAGGAACTGCAAACCGCGGTTGGTATATTTTTTCGCGATCGAGATCACCAGCCGCAGGTTGGCTTCGATCATTTCGCGTTTGGCGCGGCGCGCCTTGGCTTCGCCGGTGGACATCTGCTTGTTGATGTCTTTCAACAGCTTGACGGGCAGGCCGATGCGCTCCTGCATGGCAATCAATTGCTGCTGGTGATCCTTGATCTCATACTGCACGCGTGCCAGCGTCGAGCAATAACCTTTTTTCGCGGCGATTTCTTTATCCAGCCACTGCAAATTGGTTTCGTTGCCGGGGAAGGATTTGATGAAATGTGCGCGTGGCATGCCCGAGTGGTTCACGCAATATTGCAAAATTTTGCGCTCGTGCACGCGCACTTCCTCGACCGCAGAGCGAATCTGCTCGCACAGCGCGTCGACCTGGCGCACCGAAAAACGAATCGCCATTAACAGCGACGTGACTTCGTCCTGCGCCTTGACGTGCTGGGGACTGTTCAGGCCATATTTCTGTTGTGCAGTCTGGGCTTTTTTGTAGGCTTTGCGGATGTAATCGAACTGCGCAATCGCTTCGACCTTGAGCTGCGCGAGATTGGCCGCAGCAATCGCCGCGCCTGCCTCTTCGTCTTCCTCGTCGGGCGGCTCCATGGATTTGGGCGGCGGCGTGGGAATGCCCACGTCGTTTTCGACAAAGCCGTCGATCAATTCATCGCGGAATATCTGGGCAAAGATGAGGCGGAGAAGCTCATCAACCGTATGACACCGCGCCTGTATGAACTGGTCGGCAACCCATTTTTGCTCAACGCTTTAATTTTGGCGCATCAACTAACGCGCGAAAATGATTTACCCCAGACGACGGGTACGCTGCTCAGGCTGCTCACCGCACAATTGTGGGAACTGGAGCAGGTGCGCCAACCCGACGACACCCACACGTTTGCAGAACTGGAAACGGCGCTCACCGATCTCGCGTTCGCCATGACCGATAACCACGCTGCAACTTACGTGACAGTCGAGTATGCGCTGCAACACATCGGCAGTAAAACGCTGTTGGAAAAAGCTGCCAACGCCAACTTCCTTGAAATCGAAGGCGACAATGTGCGCTTCTTCTACCAGCCGATGCAGGAGTATTTTGCGGCGCGGGGGTTAGCGCGCGTTGGACTTCTGCCACGTTTGTCGCAGCCACAGTTCAATCCCGGTGGGCAGCGCGTCCCCCAAAAATGGGACAGCACAATCATTATGCTGTCCGGTATAAGTGACGACTCCGACATCATGCTGGACGAGGTGAACGATGTTGACCCGTATCTAGCGCTTTACTGTATCGCTGCCGGAACTCACGTTTCAGAGCGTGTCTATGAGGAAACGCTGCGGCGCATTCTGGATGGTGTGCCTCAAGGTCGCGTTGAAGCAGGGCGCTTGTTGACTCAGATCAATCATCCAGCAGCGCTAACGGTGGTTTTAGATGCCATGCGTGAAGGCGCGTGGAATGCGCGTAAGCAGGCAAACGCAATTCTTCAAAACATGAAAATCACTCTGCTGCCCGGCGTGACCAACCTGCTGCATGATCTGGAAAGCGACATCCGTGAACCCGCGTCGGTGGCGCTGCGCCAGTTGGGCGATGGTGCGCTACCGACGTTATTGCAGCTTTTGCATGATGATAAGTGGTTTGTACGGCGCGGTGCAGCGTGGGGCTTGAAAGAAATCCGTGACCGTGCGGCAGTTCCCGCGCTGGTCGAAGCCCTGTACGACAAGGATACACTGGTGAGCACCGAAGCAGCAACCGCGCTTGGCTGGATACGCGACGAAGCCGCCATGTACGACCTTTTCAAAGCGCTGCGCCACAAAAACGCGCGGGTGCGCAAGGCAGCCGCCAATGCGCTGGCATGGATTGGTCATCCCGCGCAAGCTGGCTTGCTTGAAGCCCTGCAAGACCGCGCCGACGAAGTACGTCTTGCCGCCGTCGAAGCGCTGAAGGGTGCGCAAGACAATGCCGTGTTAAAAGCAATTTTGAAAGCCTCATACGATGAAAGTGCCGAAGTACGTGGCGCTGCGATTGAAGCGCTAAAAGACTGGGGGGAGGACGCTATCGTGTTGAAACGGTTGACCGAAGCGTTATGGGATGATGCGCGCACACGTCTGAGCAAAATGCGCATCGCAGACATTGCCGCGAAAGTCTTAGAGTCTCTGGGCAACGACCAGGCAGTCGCAACATTGGAACGCTGGCGTAAGGGGGAACTGCGTCCACTTACTAACTCTAAGAAGTCGGCAACAGTTGCCCACGAACGCATCAAGAAAAACACACGCGGGCAAAATTCCTTTGCGCAGCACGCCGAACTGCTGCGCGATGGCGAATGGACAGTGCGCCGCAAAGCGATTCAGCAAATCGTCCTGATAGACCCACCCGCTGCGCTCCCGGAAATTCTGCCGCTGCTCAAAGACGAAGACAATCAAGTGCGCGTCGCGGCGATCAAAGGCTTGGCAACGATTGGGAGCGATGCCGCGCTGCGTGGACTGATTGAGGTGCTGAACGACAAGGACCCTCTTGTATCGGATGCAGCAGCGGATGCGCTGAAAGGTGTTGGCAAGCGCGCGCTGCCCGATCTGATTGATGCGCTGCGGACGGATAATGCCAACGTGCGCGGCGCTGTGATTGAGATTCTCGGCAAGATTGATGATGCCATTGCTGTGCCAGAACTGATTATGTGTCTTGCCGATACCCGCAAGCCCTGGTTAAGCGATCTGCGCGTCTGCGATATGGCGGCGAACGCGCTGGAGAAGATCGGCACGCCGGAAGCTGTGAAAGCCGTGCGCCAGTGGCGGGAAGCGCAAAAGCAGACGATGGAAACCCCTGCTGCCGGCGAAGACATGCAGGACCCAAAACAGCATGAAATTCTGCAAACGCTGCTCGACGGACTGCATAATCCCGATTGGAGCGCGCGCCAGAATACCGCAAAATCGCTGCGTGAATACGCCAAACTGCTGCATGGCACGAAGGAACCGCAAGTCGTCAGTCGCTTGCTGGAATCGCTGGAAGATAAAGATTGGGTGGTGCGCTGGTCAGTCACCGAGGCACTGGCGTGGATTGGTGATACAGACGCCGTGCCGCCGCTGATTAAACATTTGGATGACACGAACTGGACAGTGCGTGTTGCCGTCATCCGTGCCCTGTTGGAAATCGGCGACAAGCAGGCGGCAAATTACATCCTGCCGTATCTGGAAGATGTGAACACCAACGTCCGCGAGGCAGCAGCAGAGGCATTGGGCGGCTTGGGCGGGAGTCCCGCAGTCTTGGCTTTACTGAAAGCGCTCAACGATAAAGAACGGTTTGTACGCATGGCGGCGATTGATGCCTTAGGAAAAATCGGAGATCGCCGCGCCGTACCGAATATTATTAATGCTTTGCGTGATCTTGATTTAGATATTCGTTGGTTCGCGGCAGGCGCATTAGGAAAAATAAAGGATGCATCCGCTGTGCCCGCTTTAATTGAACGTTTACGAGACACTGAGATGCCGCAGTGGGAAGACAAGCAGCGTATCTGCGATGTGGTTATCGCCTCACTAGAACTCATTGGTTCACCAGAAGCAAAAAATGCCGTAGAGCAATGGCGGCGTGAGTTTTCATAGTATAAGTATTATCGTGGCGGGGGAATAGGCTATGCGTCTTTTTGTGAGCTATGCACGAGTGGACAAACCGTACTGTATTCAAATCGTAGATACCTTGGACGTACACGAATCCTGGTACGATCAGCGTCTGTACGCTGGACAAAAATGGTGGCAGGAAATTCTACGGCGGTTGGATTGGTGTGAGGGGTTTGTCTACCTACTCTCGCCGGATTCGGTTAACTCAGAATACTGCCGCCGCGAATTTGAGCTTGCCCAAAATTTAGGTCGGTTCATTTTCCCTGTACTGATTCACGAAGCGACACCCATCCCGGAATCGATTCGTGACCTTCAGTATGCCGATCTGAGCAAAGGCTTAACGCCTGAAGCCGTGCGTATCCTGTTGAACTCGATTTATATTGCCGAGCGCCAGCGCCAACCGCCCTCACTTGGCAGCCTCATCTCGTCGGATGAGATCAAGCTGCCACCTGTCAATTCTTCCACTGTCATCATCGATGCCGCCGCTGCGATGGAAAACGGACAGTTCGATAAAGCTGTGTTTCTGCTGAAGCAAGCCAAAGCCAGCGACCTCAAGCCGCGCTTCATCAACATTGACGCCCTATTAGACGAAGCAGAATCCGCACTGGCACGGCAAACGTATCTGCGCGAAGCCGAGCGTGAGTACAAACAAATTGTGCAGTTGGTCAAGCTGAAGCGTACCCGCAAACTCGGCTGCGAAGCATTCGATGCATTTCATAAGATTTTCCCTGATTACGACCCGGAAGGTATCGGCAATGCCTGTGTTGATGCCCCTCAGGTAAATGGCGCTGCTCCCGATAAACCTGTGGAAAAGCCACCATTTGCGCTGCCACTGTGGGAGTTGTCTGAAATTCCCTCTGGTATGGTGCTAACCGATGACCCAAGCGGTAAAGGACACAAGCCGTTCTTTGTCGATGACTTCAAGATCAGCAAGTACCCGATCACCAACCTCCAGTATCAAATGTTTCTGGACGATGCGACAGGCTATGCCAATCTCAGTTGGTGGCAGTATTCGCCGCACGCGCATAACTGGCGCATGCTGAACAGTTCGCCGCAGCCGTCGCGCTACAAAGGTGATGAGCGCCCGCGTGAAATGGTCAGTTGGTACGATGCGCTGGCATTCTGCCATTGGCTCAGCGCGCGCCTCGGCATCAAAATCACGCTGCCGACACAGCATCAATGGCAGCGGGCAGCCCGCGGCGACGATGCACGGCTCTATCCCTGGGGTAATGATTTTGACAAGAATCTTGCCAACACCCGCGAAAGCGAAATCAAACAAACGACCCATGTCACGCGCTATACAGGCGGTGCCAGCCCGTCTGGTGTTTTTGACATGGCGGGCAACGTTTGGGAATGGTGCTTGGATAATAAGGCGGGCAGCACAGACATCAAAACCGATGACGAGCGTGCGGTGATGGGCGGGGCATTTGTCGGTGATTGCTCACGCGCGGTGATTGGCTTCCACTATCATCTGAACCCAAAGACCATGTTCGGGTCGATTGGCTTCCGCGTGGTGCAAACATTGTAGTGTTTTTTAACAAAATAGCGCGGAAAACAGAATTCGTAGGGGAGCACCAACGTGTGCTCCCGACAAATGTGAATACATCTCCTTTATCTCCATCTTGAATCGTTAAACTACATCACAATGCCTGCATTAGATCAATGCCATGACCAGGTAGTTCGTGCCTTGCAGAAGGATGGATGGCAGTTAGAAGCGTCCCCTTCACGTTTATACCTTCCTTACCGCTACGTCTACGTTGATTTGCGGATGTCGCGTCGCGTGAATGGTAAATGGGAACAGCTTATGTTGGTCGAAGTGAAGTGCTTTCCAGACGAAAATAATACGACGCCTGATTTGTATCTTGCTTTAGGACAATACCTGATCTACCGGACAATCGTGCTAGAATTAAACTTATCAGTTCCGCTATATCTTTCTGTACCTGAACATATATTTGCTGAAATTTTTGACCCTGCTGTAATGAGGACGATTAGAGATAATCAGATTAATATCGTAGTGATCAATTTGGAACAAGAGAAGGTGATAAAGTGGATAGAGCAATAGATTTAGCTGCTGTTTTGCAGCGTGAAGTAGAAGATTATGCACGTGGGGAAACGTGGAAAGCCATAACGTACCCTATCTCTGATGTGACACGGCAGATATATACTGTATTGGTCATCCCCTATTCACCACGTAAGCAACATGCAGGTATTATCGTCGCCGCGCGTATTGTCGATGATAAAATCTACATCGATGAAGACATTACTGATAGACCCTTAGTCCATGAACTTGTACGGGCAGGCATTCCGCGCGAACAGATTATCTGCACTTACACAGGAAAGCCTTTACCCGAACAAGAAGATCAGCCCCCTGTAAGCGAATAGCAGCTTACATGCCAGCCACGCCCTTGTATCGCCAAAGCCCCACAAAAATCTGCGGCGGGTTGTAAATCGTACAGCGACCACGCCTGATACGCTTGCGTGTTTTCTCGAATGCGCAGAATTTTGGCGGAATCTCCCGGTTTCAATGTCACATCGAAATCAGCCAGTGGATACGACAACCCTTCGCCAACCGCTTTGATAAATGCCTCTTTGCGCGTCCAACAGTTGAAAAATCCTTCGGCTTTCTGTTCATCAGGCAGCGCACGATAAACAGCATTTTCCGCTTGCGAAAACATCAATGCTGCTACATCGTCCATATCAGACATCGTGTAAATGTGTTCAATGTCGATACCTATGGGCACGCGCGCAAAAGCATACAGCGCGAGAGGTTTCGCATCCGACAAATTAAAGTGCAGCGCCTGATTTGGCAGATAGGATTTACCATGCGCGCTATAGGCGAAAGCGATTTGAGCAGGCAGCACATCCAAATAACGGCTAAGCAGTAGTCGCAGTTGTCCCCTTCGCGCAATGAATCGTCGTCGGTCAATGTCAAAATGAAAACGCTCTGCCCGTGCGCGCTCATCATCAGACAACAAAAGCAGCAGCGCATCGACGTTCATCTCATCCAGATGAGCGCAGTAGACATGGATTTCATTGTCTAAAAGCATACTGCGAGGGAAGTTTTTAGACCAGTGCATAACAAAATGGCGGGTGTTTTTACGGGAACACCCAAAACCCGAATGCAGCGGCAGTATTGTGAACAGGCTTAGAGGCTGTCTGATAATTCGAGATGTAATATGGAATGCTGTAAAAACTCAGTTCTTCTTCTCTCTATTTTCTCGGTGTTCTC
>CALMZT010001129.1 GCA_937870805.1 uncultured Chloroflexota bacterium | reverse complement strand
AAAACGAAAAATCTGACACAATCGTCTATATTTCTTCGTGTTTTCTGTAGTGAATTTAGATGATCAAGCGACTCGATACAGCCCTTATCACCGCGCTCTTTGCCCTCGCGCTGCTGCTGCGTGTAGGCATTGCGGCGACGGCGGGCTTCGAGGGATTATACGGGCAAGACGCTTACGCTTACTACGACTTCGCGGCAGCGATGGCGCAGGGTCAAGCGCCGGGCATCTTCTTCTGGCCGCTGGGCTATCCCGCGCTGCTGACGGCAGGCTTCTGGCTGTTCGGCACGAGCGCGGCAGCAGCACAGGCAATCACCATACTCTTAGGCGCGCTGTTGAGTCCCTTCGTCTATATCCTCACGCGACAAATGGGCGGCGGGCGTGTTGCTGCATTCGTCGCGGGCGTTCTGATGGCGATCTGTGGGCAAGCACTGCAATCCAGCCTCGTCGTGATGGCGGATATTCCCGCGCTGGCGTGGGTGACGGTGAGCGCGCTGTGTTTGTGGCGGTATATAGATAAATTAGAAATACAATCAACCGCCAAGACGCCAAGTTCGCCAAGAGAAGACAAGAGAGAGATTCAGGAAACAGTAGAGAGAGAGCAAATCAATTTAAGGGCACAACATGTTGTGCCCCTACAAATGCGTGCGATTTGGCTGGTGTTGAGCGCGGTGACGCTGGCGCTGGCGTGCATCACGAGGTGGTTATGTCTGATTTTTGTGCCTGTATGGGGGATTGCGCTGCTGCCGCATCTCGCATTTTCGGTGAGAGGGAAGCAGAACAGAGGGGATCAGCAGGAAGATGGGTTGTCGGGAGCACACATAGGTGCTCCCCTACAGAATCACGATCAATCCGCGTTGCAGAGTAAAGGGGATCAGCAGGAAAATATTATGGCGGGAGCACACATAGGTGCTCCCCTACAGAATTACGATCAATCCGCGTTGCAGAGTAAAGGGGATCAGCAGGAAGATGGGTTGTCGGGAGCACACATAGGTGCTCCCCTACAGACACGATTTCCTGTGCGCTGGCGGGATGTGCTGCTGGCAGGTTTGTGGACGTTGATTGTGTTCATTCCGCAGCTTTTGTACAGCTACAATAACCCCTATCCAACGCTCAATCATGCTTGGGTCGAGGGCTGGTCGCTTGCTAATATGACGCGCAGCGAGTTCATCAACGCCGATGGACATTTCATCTACGACAAGATCAACGCCGTGTACTACGCGCAGGTGTACTCAGATGGTTATTATCTTGCGCCTGTGTGGACACCATTTCTGCTGTTGGGCGTGATCTGGTTGGCTCACAAACGACAGCTACAGCAGTGGGTGTTTCTGGTGGCGTGGGCGCTGCTGCCATATCTGTTTCTGGCGGGCATCCCTTATCAGAACATTCGCTTTCCGCTAATCGTGTTTCCGGCAGTGGCGGCGCTGACAGGATTAGGGGTTGAGGGCGCACTGGCGATGGTGCAGGGGTTCGGGGAAGGGGTACAGCGAAGGGCAAGGCGCACCTTGCCCCTACAAGAGGCGAACAAGGGGATTAATCCCCTTGTTCAAATCATTAGCACTGCTGTGTTATTGGGGATTGGGGCTATTGGCTTATGGCAAAGCTACAGCGTGAGCAGCGCGAACATCAGCAGTTTTTTGCACAACCAGCAGCAAGATCGTGAAACAGCGGCGTGGGCTGCCGAACGTATCCCTGAAGGCGCGCGTGTCTATACGTTTAGCCTGACGCCGACGCTGCGCCATTACACGACGTTCGAGGTGTACGACCTGTACTATCAATCACCTGAGAGCCTGTCGGCGTTGTGGCGACCCGGCGTTGAGGACTACCTGCTGATTAACGGTTGGAACGTCGTCAATCAGTGGGAAGGGCGCGCACCGCACATCGCCTATCGCTGGCTGCGGCGCGAACGGGGACTGACCGAGATCGGGCGTTTCGGTTATTACACGCTGTATCGCGTGAGTGGCTGAAGACCTTGCAAACGTCATTTAAACATTCCTCAGCTACTCTACATTCAAGTGTAAATTCTATTGGAATGGAGTGCGTATGTTCTGGGGTTGGTACAGCTTTGGCAATGGCAGCAGGCGCGGTGGTGGATGTATGTTCCTGCCGTTCCTGCTCATCTGTGGTTCGTTTTTCATGCTCGATAATTTCAACGGCGGTTGGCTGCTGCCGCTGGTAGTCATCGCACTGTTCCTGTTTGTGCTGCCGAATATCCTCAATCAGGGCAGGCAGGCACAGGTTGAGGGCTACGATTTAGAAAACGATAAGCCGAAACGTGATTTCGATGATGAGAAACCGAAACGTGATGGAGAATATCTGAGCCTGGATGACGGCGACGTTCTGGAAGTGATCGACCCGCCTGAGACAGAGAAACGGCGTTTGGATGACGAGGCAGCATTGTAAGCTGCTCATGCTGAAGTTGGACTAAAGTGAGCGTCAGCGAACGCAATTTAGAGATAACGTCAGTTTTGCTTAAGCCATCAAAAAATGGAGTTCAGGACTTACGCAGTTGAACCGCGATTTGTGCTTGAACAAGGGGTTTAAACCCCTTGTTCGTGAACCCAACTGCGTAAGTCCTAAGTTATGAGTCATGAGAAGGTAGGGGCGCAACATGTGCGGGTTTAAAATACTTGCGCGGTTGCCTTAACCCCTCTCTAAATCTCGTCGCTTCGCTTACACGCCAGCGGAGAGAGACTTAAAAAAGGTGTGCGTTCCCGTATTTCTCCCCCTTTCTCCGCTTGCGGGGCAAGGGGGTTAGGAGGATAGGGGTTAATTTCGCTGCGTCCCAATTGACGTTAGAGATACAAAAAGGACGGCACTGTGATCAATGCCGTCCTTGTGTTTAACGTTCAATAGCGGTGGGTTACGGTGTCGCGGTGGGTGCGACGGTGGATGTCGGTGAGCCAGTGGGTATGACCGTCATCGTCGTGTCGATTGTTGGCACGGCGGTCAATTCCGTTGTTGCCGTCGGCGCGCCAGGCGTTATCGTAATGATGAACGGTGTTTGCGACGGTCCCGGTGTCCCGGTAATGACAAAGGGTGTCTGCGTAATCAGCGGCATACCGGGCGTGATTGGCGCGGCGGGC
>CALMZT010001128.1 GCA_937870805.1 uncultured Chloroflexota bacterium | reverse complement strand
GACGATGACAACGATAGTGTGAATAACACCAACGACATCTGCCCCGGTTTCGATGACCTTGCGGATATAGATGCAGACGGCACACCCGATGGCTGCGATACCGTCGATGATCGGGATGACGACACTGATGGGGTGAATAATACCAACGACATTTGTCCCGGCTTTGATGACCACGCCCATAGTGATAGTGATGGCATACCCGATGGTTGCGATACGACGCCAAACGGGGAACAAGCCATCGTTGATCCTAACACAATCCCTACACCATAATTTTTAAGTGACACTAGATAGATAAAAAATGGGTGTCCTGCTGTGGATACCCATTTTTATTCTTACTTGTCGACAAATTCTAGTGTTCGACGCTCGTACTTTACTGAAAACTGAAAACTCTCCTAATTTTCGCCCAGGTAAACTTTCCGCACCATTTGGTCATTGATCAAAATATCCGCCATATCCTGCAAAACCACTGTGCCCGTCTGTAACACGTAGCCACGCTGCGCAATTTCGAGCGCCATATGAGCGTTCTGCTCAACCAGCAGCACTGTCGTACCGTCGGCGTTGATGCGTTTGATAATCTCAAAAATACCTTCTACCAGCACAGGCGCAAGCCCCATGGACGGCTCATCCAGCAAAATCACGCGCGGCGCAGACATCAGCGCACGGCTGATAGCCAGCATTTGCTGTTCGCCGCCGGAAAGTGTCCCCCCTTTTTGCTCGACACGTTCTCGCAAGCGTGGAAACAGTTCAAATGCGCGTTCCATGCGTCTATTGATTTCCACACGATCCTGGACATTCCACGCCCCGATTTCCAGGTTCTCCTTGACCGTCAGCAGTGGAAAAATACGTCGACCTTCTGGCACATGCCCAATCCCTAACGCCGCAATATGATTGGGTTTCATTCCAGTGATGTCACGCCCCTCCAGATAAACCGAGCCTTGCTTGGGGCGAGTCATCCCGCTGATTGTGCGCAGTGTCGTACTTTTTCCTGCGCCATTGGAGCCGATCAGCGTCACAATCTCACCCTGATTGACTTCCAGATCAACCCCTTTCAGAGCATGGATGTGACCGTAGTAAGTATGCACATTTTTGAGCTCCAGCAGCGCCGCCATTATTCCTCCGTTGCTTTCTGCTTTTCGTCTGTTGTCCCGGCAGCCTGCCGTCCCAGGTACGCCTCAACCACGCGCGGGTTCGCCTTAATCTCCGTAGGGGTTCCCTCAGCGATCTTCTCACCATAGTCGAGTACGCTGATTCGCTCACTGATTCCCATCACCACGCGCATATCATGCTCAATCAAAATCACCGTCACACCCAACTCATCGCGGATGCGCCGGAACAAATTCATCGCATCAACACTTTCATTTGGGTTCATCCCCGCCGTCGGCTCATCCAGCAGCAGCAGTTTGGGATCGCTCGCCAGCGCACGCGCAATTTCTACGCGCCGTTGATCGCCGTAGGGCAGATTGCGGCTCACCTCATCGCCCTTGCCAGCCAAACCCACAAAATGCAGTAAATCGCTGGCTTTTTGGCGCACATGGTTTTCCTGTTTGACGAACCCCACGGGACGCAGCAGCGTATCTGCCAGCGAAATCCGCAGCCGTGAATGCATTCCGACCATCACATTCTCCAGCACGGTCATCGCATGGAACAGGCGAATACTCTGGAACGTGCGCGCCATCCCGGCTGCGTTTACCTGGTCAGGACGAAACCCAATAATCGAGCGCCCATTAAAGTTAATGGCTCCCGAATCCGGCTTATAAATTCCCGTTAGCAGGTTAAACAGCGTCGTCTTGCCCGCCCCATTGGGACCAATGATCGAAGTGAGGCTGCCTTCCTCGATATTCACGCTCACGCTGCGCACAGCCCGAATACCGCCAAATGACTTCTCTACGTTATTGACTTCAAGCAGCATAACTTACCCCTCGCTCCCCGCAGCCGCCGGAATTTCAGTGATGGGTTCTACGCCCTCGCCCGCCGCTTCCTTCATGCTCTGAAGCTCCATTTTGCGGCGTGGTTCTGGCAGCAGCCCCGCCGGGCGGAAAATCATCATCAAAATCAGCAGCAGCCCGAACACCAAGCGCTCATACTTCGCAGGCTCAAGCTGCGTTGGCCAGTCGGTGATACGGAAATTGATGATCGGAATCATATAATCAATCTGCCGCAGCGCATTGATCTGCAATGAAATATTCTTGAGCACTTGCAAATTCAACAGCGTCACCACCACCGCGCCCAAAATCACGCCGCGAATGCCGCCCATGCCGCCGACGATCACCATCGCCAGAATACTGATCGACTGAATCAGGCTGAAGCTCTCCGGGCTGACGAATGTCTGCTTCGCTGCATACAGCACACCAATTGCGCCAGCGAACGCTGCGCCCGCTGCAAATGCCAGCAGCTTCATCCGCACCAGTGGCACACCCATTGCAATCGCCGCCACTTCATCCTCACGGATGGCTGTCCACGCGCGCCCAATAGGAGAATCTTCCAGACGCCGCGCGACGAGGATAATGATGCCGATCATGGCGATAGCGATGAAGTAAAACAAAAGCTGCTGCGCCACAGGCTCAACGTTATCCACTCTTACACTCAAGCCGTTCGCAATTGCCCCTGTCGCATCGACCCACAATCCCGGCAGCGGCGGACGCGATACACCTGACAGCCCCTGCGACCCATTGGTGAAATTGATCGGCGCATCGAGGTTACGCGCCAACACACGGATCATTTCACCGAAGCCCAGTGTCACGATAGCCAGATAGTCGCCGCGCAGCCGCAGCACAGGCAAGCCAAGCAAAACACCCACCCAAGCGGCAATAACCACACCAACGATCAAAAACAGAAAGAATGCCCATGATGGGACAAGCCAGTTCGGAGCAATCTGCGTCGCTAAAAATACGAGATTATTGACAACTGCATTCCACACGATAGTTGCGAGGATAAAGACACCCAGAACGCCGACTGTCCAGAAGAAGCGGTTTTCTCTCCGCCCCCGCAAGACTGTCGTACTAACGCCTATCGCAACCAAAAAGTAAAGAAGCCAAGCGAACGGAACAAGCGTCACCGGCTGTGTCGCCCAATAAGTATCAACCGTCGAGGTAAACATACCCCAGATATAAGCGCCCACTGCGAAGAAAGCGATGTAGCCCAAATCCAGCAAGCCCGCAAAGCCAACGACAATATTCAACCCCAGCGCTAAGCCAGCAAAGATACAGATTTGGATAGCGAGTTCCAGATACGCACCGTCAAAAATACCGATGATCGGCATAATGAGCAGAATCAGCGCGAGGATTAACCTGACTTTCGTGCGCCCCGAAAGTGGCGACCCAAGGATCACAAATGGCGATAAAACAAATGGGGGGAAGGCGCAGGTGCTAAACAGCGGGAATAGCAAAGACCGGCGATCCAATGTTACAAGCACAAGGATTGCGAGGGCAATGTAAGCAATAATCAGGAACAATGCTGTGCGTGGCTCTTTGATTCGATCACGCCAACTAGTTGTAAGCGGGGCGGTTGTCGTCGCTGCCATCTTCTTTACACCTTCTCGTCCACACGCTCACCGAGCAACCCACCCGGACGGAAAATGAGCACGATAATCAGAATTGCAAATACGAAAATATCGGTGTAACGCTGTCCTAATGCGGGGAAATACGCCAGGGTTCCGTTCAGAAACGCCTCAAGCATCCCGATGGTTAGCCCGCCTAACAGCGACCCGGTAACGTTGCCGATACCACCTAACACAGCCGCCGTAAACGCTTTAACGCCGGGTATAAAACCTACATAGGGTGTTATCGTTCCTGCGTTCATTCCAAACAGCGCACCCGCTGCCCCACCAAACGCCCCACCGATGAAAAAAGTCAGTGAGATCATGAAATTGACATCGATGCGCATCAAGCCAGCAGTCGATTGATCTTGAGAAACCGCGCGCACACCGCGTCCTAATTTTGTTCCGTTGACAAAATAATTGAGCGCTAAAAGCGTCAATACAGCCCCAATCACCATGATAATCGAAGTCGGTTTAATATTTACGGTGATACCCCCAATCACGAGAGGTATCGCATCCGTCAACCAATTGAGATCATTGGTCGGATAGCGCAAGTTGAAGTCATTGCGAAGCATTGCTTCGGTAGCACGCACAACATCGGTTAAAAAGAAAGATACTCCAATGGCTGAAATCAGTGGCACAAGTCGCGGCGCATTGCGCAGGGGTCGATATGCCACGCGCTCAATTAATACCGCCAGCAGCCCGCTTGCCAGCATCGAGCTGAGCACAATGGTGACAACCATGACAACGGGATTCCACTGCTGACTAGCGCCCGCCTCGTCAATCCGCTGCATGATTTCAAAGCCCACCACCGAACCAACCATGAAAATTTCACTGTGAGCAAAATTGATAAATTTTAAGACGCCATAAACTAGCGTATACCCCAGGGCGATCATAGAGTAGACAAAACCCACGCTGATACCGCTGATAATCATACCCGGCAGTTGACGATTTATTTGTTCAGCTAAAACAATATTTTCACGAGGATTTGGAATGATGAATGCAATGAGGTATGCAGCAGCAGTTAAAAACGCAGCGATACCAATGATGAAAACTGCCATTTGCAGTAATGGATAAATGATAAAACGATAAAGCCAACCACCTGTGACCGGAGGGCTTGAAAACCACTCCACCATCCCGGCAAACGGGTTGGCTGCTTGAGTTGTACGTTCCATATATTTCTCCCGATGATTAAAAAAGCGGTGGGTTAACACGTAACACCACCGCTTAACTACTTTGATATTATTTTACGGTGTCGCTTCTGGCGTTGCTTCTGGTGATGCTTCGCCTGTTGCCTCAGGTGTCATTTCCGCTTGTTCAGCCGCGTACTCATCCGCATACAACGGCGACGGAATCTGGAGTTGGCTGATGATTTCGTTGTTCGCCCATTCAGCCGGATCAGCGCTCGTCACTTCGAGGACGAAGTAATTTGCTACTTCACGATCACCGTTGTCGTCAAAGCTGATCGTACCAGTGACACCTTCGTAATCCTCAGTCGCGCGTACTTCTTCGGCAACCGCGGCGCGGACAGCGGCACCGGTGTGCTGTTCACGCGGAACCCGGCGACCGGTGAGCCGACCCTCTACGGCGACGTGCTGTTCGACGCGCAGGGCGAGGACGTGGTCGCCGGCACCCATCAGACGGAGCCGATCGCCGTCCTGGACACGCGGCTGCCGGCGGTCGCCCGCGAGCTCCGTGCCGCCGCCGAGCGGCTGGAGCACCACTACGCCGATCTGTGCGACATCGAGTTCACCATCGAGGACGGCAAGCTGTGGCTGCTCCAGGTGCGGGTCGGGAAGCGCAGCCCGCAGGCGGCGCTCCG
>CALMZT010001127.1 GCA_937870805.1 uncultured Chloroflexota bacterium | reverse complement strand
ACCTGAGTCGTTTGTTTTGGTTGACAACTACTCTACCTCAAAAGCCCTACATCCCTTCATTTTTGGCGAAGGTATTGCCATTGGGAACTTATTATAGTTTGGGAAGGATAAGCTACGTCAACGGCGATACCCCATGAAATCGCTTTCGTCCAAACGGAGATAGCGCTACACTACAGAGAATTCATCATTTCTTTGTGTTTGATACGATGACACTCCTACCAAGTTGCGGTATAATGTAATAAAGCGTTATTTGAGGGAATCGCATGTCAGTGGAAAATCACCAACGCGCACCCTTGATTCCTGTGCCAGGGCTGAGAGTGATCGCAGTAGTGGATATTATCGACCAAAATAATAACGCGATCAAAGCAGGCACAGCAGGGGTAGTCATTTCACAATTCAACAATATGATCGAGGTCGATTTTGGCAACAGCACATGGGGTGTCTTCCCTCATGAGATCGAGGCGACTCCCGACCAGACCATCCAAATGCCCGGCATGGGCGATGGACACGTGACACGCTCAGTCAGCACTACCGAAAAAGACCTTCAAATCAGTATGCTGCGCATGTCGCAGAATATCAGCTTCCTGCGCCAGAACGCGATTGACTTCTACAGCGCGTCGCTGCTGGCGAATGAACTCATCGAAGACCTTGAAGACGAGCGCGACGATCTCGAACGCCAACTGCATGAGGCACAAGAGGCGCTGCGTTTCTACGCCGATTACCACGTTTACACCAGTAAAGAGATGCCGTTTTACGGGCGCACCTCATCGCTGGTCGAGGAAGACAACGGCAAACGCGCACGCAATGTTCTCGCTGGACAGCGCAAACGCTACGCCCCGCGCGTCTCCTAAGTTTGTCACATTAACGGCGATTTGCTATCTTCTCTGGTTCGGTAAGTAGGAGAAGATATGGGCAAAAAGGTCGCCGTCGCCGTACTGCACGGCATTGGCAAGCGCACGCCAGAATTCGCTGAACGTTTCATCGACGGTATTCAGGAACGCTGTTGGGAATTGTGCGGCAATGATATTGTCGTGCGCCTGATTGATTGGGGCTACGTGCTGCAAGATCAGGAGGACTTCCTGTGGCGCAAGCTGCGCGGCATTGACCTCAGCTACCGTGACTTGCGCAGCTTCCTCGTCAGCTTCCTTGCCGACGTGGCTGGCTATCAAATCGCCTCGAATGGACGCTACGCTTACGACAGAATTCACCGCCGATTTGCCGATACCATGCGCCAGCTTGCCCAGGACACCGCAGAAGATGCGCCGCTGTGTATCGTCGCGCACAGCTTAGGCACGATCATTGCCAGCAACTACATCTGGGATCTGCAACACCTCGACAGCAGCACCCTCCCCGACAACTTACGCGAAATGATGGATGATTCACCTCTCGTGAGTGGTGAAACACTCACGCTGCTGTACACGCTGGGCAGCCCGATTGCGCTGTGGAGTCTGCGCTATGAAGACTTCGGCATACCCATCACGATGCCATCGCCGAGCCTGCCGAAGCATCACCCTAAACTGCAAGGCGAGTGGATTAATTTCTACGATAAAGAAGATGTGATCGCTTATCCTCTCAAATCGCTGAACCCGCTGTACTGGAAGACAGTGACCGAAGACCGTCAGGTCAACGTTGGTGGGCTATTGTCGTCGTGGAATCCGCTGGCGCACCTGCACTACTGGGCGGACGCCGATGTGCTTGACCCGATTGCCGCCTCGCTGATGAACGTGTGGAAGACGCTCAATGGCTGACTACGCCGATGTCGTGATCGTCGGGGCGGGCGCGGCAGGCTTGATGGCGGGCATCTGGGCGGGGCGCACAAACCCTAAGCGTCGAATTGTGCTTTTGGATAGCGCTCAAAAGCTGGGCGCGAAGATCCTCGTCGCGGGCGGCGGGCGCTGTAATGTGACACATGAGGTCGTCGATGAAACGGCTTACGCGGGGTCATCGCGCAACGCCATCAAAAAGGTGTTGAAGCGCTTCGACGTGCCGCCAACGGTTGAGTTCTTCCGTGAGCTTGGCGTGGAACTGAAGCGCGAAGAGACGGGCAAGCTGTTCCCGATGACGGACAGCGCGCGCACGGTGTTGGACGCCCTGTTGAGGGCGGCACGCACGGCGAACGTCAACATCCTCCATCCGCGCCGCGTACAGAAGATCGACAAGCAAGGCGATGTGTTCCATGTAGCGGGCGATTGGGGAAGCATCGAGACTCCAAAGGTCGTGCTAGCGACAGGAGGCAGGAGCTTGCCGAAGTCGGGGTCAGATGGGCACGGGTACAGCATGGCGCGGGCGTTGGGGCATCACCTGACGGCGCGCATCTTCCCGGCGCTCGTCCCGCTGACGCTGCCCAAAGACCACTTCATCTGTGAACTCAGCGGCGTGACGGTCATAGCGACGCTTGAAGTGCGCTCAAATACAGGAAAACAGCTGGTGGGCTTCACGGATTCGACGCTGTGTACGCACTTTGGGCTGTCGGGTCCGTCGGTGCTGGATATCAGCCGCTACTACATCAATGCCAGGTTCGATGACCCCGACGCAGCGCTGAGGATCAACTGGCTGCCGGGAAAAATGAGCGAACAAGTGGAAATGGAACTCCAAAAGCTCGGCAAGACGACGGTGCTGCGCTACTTGAGTGGGCAAGTACCGGAACGGCTGCTCAGGGCGCTGTGTGCTGAAGCGGGGGTTGAGCCAGTGACGGCGGGCGACCAACTGCCACGAGAAGCGAGGCGCGCGCTGGTGACGGTGCTGACGCAGTGTCCACTGCCGATCACGGGCAATCGCGGCTACACGTATGCTGAGGTGACGGCGGGCGGTGTGCCATTGTCGGAGGTAAGGTTAGAGACGATGGAGTCGCGGGTGTGTCCGGGCTTGTACCTGTGCGGTGAAATCTGCGATGTGGATGGACGCATTGGCGGCTACAACTTTCAGTGGGCGTGGGCAAGCGGGTATGTGGTCGGCGTATCGGTGTGATTTTGTTGCTGCTGCAATGAGAGAAGCGATTGCAGCAAGTTGTGAACCTGAAATTGCTGCTGCTGCTGCGACAATCCAGTTTTCAGTTGTCAGTCCACAGTTGTCAGTAAAAACATCTAACTATCCCGTATAAAACACTTTTCAGGTTTGCCGCCTGAGACATGCTGTTTGCTTATTGAGAGCATATGACAAAACGCGGCGCATTTGAGTTCCTTTCAACACTTTAATGCGAAGTGTAATGTAAGGGAGTCATAAGTTATCAGTTGACAGTTTTCAGTAAAATTCAAGGGATGTTTGCCAGAGAGTACAGGTCACTTCAAAATTGATTTTGTAAGGGACGACACAGGCAAACTTCGTTTGCACGTCGTCCCCTACGAATGTGAAGTTGAAGGAAATCTCACCACCCGCTGAGCAGCAGACTGTGATCGACCTTGATACAGCGATCCATCACCACCTGCAACCCGGCTTCGCTGGCTTTCTGTGCGGCATCAGCGTCATAAATGCCAAGCTGCGCCCATACCGCTTTTGCACCGACGGCAATCGCGTCCTCTACCACGCCCATCAGGTATTCCGGGCGGCGGAACACATTGACAATATCAATCGGCTCTGGCACAGCGCTGATCAAAGGATAAACGGGTTCGCCATCGATCTCCTGAATTGTAGGGTTGACGGCATAGACTTTATAACCTGCTTGTTTCAGATAGCGTCCAATGCGATAGCTCACTTTCGCCGGATTGTCTGAATAGCCCACGACGGCAATCACGCGGGCGGAGGTGAGAAGATCGCGCAGGGTCGTGTCATCGGTAATGAGTGTGCTTGAAATGTTCATCGAGGTTTGCCTCTATTCAACAGTGTTCCATTGTTTATGGAAAAATCAAAACGAACACGAATGATTTACCTCAACAATGGGCTTAAGCCCATTGTTCGCAGTCTAATTGATTTCTCCATTAGATGCGTCGGAGTGAAGATTTTATACTTTTTGGCGTCTCAGGTTCGCGTTGCTGCCTAAATCCAGTTTATGCATTCCTGTTCTGCTACAATAGGAAGCGCCGAGGATAAGAGGTGCTCTGTTGCAAACGACCTTTTTCCGGTAGGGGCAAGGCATGCCTTGCCCCTACAACAAGCAATCTTTGCAACAGGGCGGATGAGAGGGCTTTTACTAACGATGTCTGGTTATGAAATTACGTGCGCGAACAAAAACCAAAATGGGCTGCTCACCAGAGTAGGGGGTGACAACTGGAGTCTGGGGATCCAGGAAGCGATGACAAAACTGCTCAGCCAGCAGCTGCGTTTTTACGTTCAAGTCGATGGCACACCGACTGAAGTCGGGATCAGGGGAGATGGCTCAGAGACCTATCTCGTCCTTGAACCGAATGGCTATCCACTTCATCAACTGACCAGCTTGCAAAGCTGCTGAGGCAGGGGTGCATTTCAAGTTGGTGGCAAAGGGATAAAATGGGGGTGGCGCTAGGAAAGGACCGGCTCATGTCCCACCGCCATGAAGAATTGGAAGCACACCTGCTGGTTGAAGCCCAAAGCGCTATCCGAGCGCTGCTTGCCCAGAAAAAGTCGGCTGAAGGGATGACGTTGCGCGAAATTGAGCAGTGAGGGGGAGCAATGGGTCAGCGGATCGAGCCAAGCGCGACGCCAGCGTGAGCGGTTGTAGCGGGGCAAGGTTCAAGCCATTTTGACCGCCTGAGAGCCAGGCGCTTGACGCGCTCATAGGCTCTATTTTCAGGTTCACCCACGGCGCATGCAATACCTTGAGTTTCGAGAAGCAGGCTATCCGAGGGGGTCGGGCACAGTCGAGAGGGGGGGCAAGCAGTGCAAGCCGCGCCTCACGGGGGCGGGGATGCGTTGGAAGGCATCTGCCGCCGAACGCATGATTGTGCTGCGCGCGACCGTGTTGGATGCGTCCTTTCCCCTTCTCTGGAATGCCGCCTCAGTTTGCCAACGTCGTGAAATGCACCCCTGAGGCAGATCGTCATTTACAAAATCCTCGATCCGTGAGACAATAATATAATACTGAGATAAGAATAGTATTATCTGAACTCGCAATTCACGTCACTCATTTTCTCTCTACTCTGATTAACGCTGTATTATTGCTACGATGGCTTCGTGAATTGAATCTATCTCAGTCGAGATAAGAGCATCATATGACTACCAAGCTGTACGTTGGCGATGTATCCTTTAATGTGACCCAAGCACAACTTCGTGATCTGTTTCTCCTTGCAGGGGAGGTCACTAAAATCCACCTCGTTGAAGATCAGGGCATCTCAAAAGGCTTCGCGTTCGTCTACATGGCGACGGAGGCAGACAGTCACAAGGCACTTGAACGCTTTGATGGCTATCTCCTGGATGAGTGTCCGTGGCGCTTGAGAAGTTGTTGAAA
>CALMZT010001126.1 GCA_937870805.1 uncultured Chloroflexota bacterium | reverse complement strand
GGAAGTGGCGGGCAATCGTTCAGATGGCAAGGGGCGCGAGAAGTATCCTGATTGGGTGGAAAATGCAATGTACTGTGCTGTCAATTCGCCCGCACGGGAACTGACGGTGCAGTTGGGGGAGTTTGATCTGGGCGATATGGTGTCGTATGCGCCGAAGCTGCTGGCAGATTACCCGGCGGAACTGTATACCATTGACTTCGACCAGGCATCGCTGGAGGCACGCTCGAAAATTGCGCAGATTTCCAAGGATAAGTACGACCTGATAGAGTATGCAACGCGGCGCGACCACCGCGGAAATGAATATACGGAGCCGGTGTACCTGAGAGACAAAGTGACGTCATTTATCGAGATGACCTTCCAACTGGTGCTGCTGCCTGTGTGGGTGGGGACGCTGTATGAGCAGGATGGTGATGCGCGCCCGGCGCTGGTTAATGGGCAGACGGGGCAGGTGGTGTTGGGGAAAACGCAAAAGGGAAAATAATATTGGGCGTCTATGTGATAGTTGGGAAAAATTATATTGTCTCCCCGGTAGGGATCGAACCTACAGTCTAACGCTTAGAAGGCGCTCGCTTTGTCCATTAAGCTACGGGGAGCGATTAGCATTTAAATTATACAGAATTTTTTGGCATTGTCGATTGCATCTCAAAGAGTCTGAATGGCTTTTCAAAATCAGAAGCCATTCGAGTCCGTTTCTGCTGATTGTTGAGCGTAGGAATAATTCTTAGAGTAAAATCACCCGTGTAATTTAATGGAATCTCGTCGTTTTTAATATAGTAAACGGTTTTTGTGTCAGGGCAATACATCGCATAAGCATCGAAAAGCGAACGGTCTGTTAGTCTCACATGACTTCCATTTCTATCTGCATAGCTGTTTCTTAGAGGTACAACCACAGCGCCATTCAATGCTTTTCTATACTTTGCTTGTATTCGTGATAATTTTCCATCGGAGGACACAGCAATCAAATCGAATGGCATATGTTCTGACAATGGCACGCAGACACCAATATCGTGCGCTGCTAAATCTGCCATTACCATCATTAATCCGAGATCGCCTTTGTTTTTTGTGTGATGTTTCATCGTCCACTCATGGTACTATAAACTTTCGATCTTTATAGTTTATCTAATGAATTCCCCACTAGACTATGTTTAAGGATCATCGTATTTGTGTAAATTGTACCAAATGTAGTTAGTGTAAGAAACGTGTTATAATTGTTGAGCTTCTCTGAAATCTTTATACTTCCCTTATCTTTAGGCATTAGTTGTGCTTGAAAAGAGACCCTATCAATATGGAAAATGACAGCAAACGTTTGCATCTTTATTTGCACTTCCTTTCACTAGCGATAATGAAAATTGGAACGAAAGCGGTGCGCAAAAAAGCTGATTTATGGTAATTGACTCGCTATAGGAGATTGCATAAGATGTTCATTAGATAGATGTGTGGAGCACCAAAAAAAGTTATTAAAAAAACATTTACCTTCTACTCCACACATGGATAACAAGCGCCCTCGCAAGAGGGCGTTTTCAATTCCCCGCGTCTGTTATAATCTACACACTGATATAGCCTGCTGAGACCATGACCGATTCATTTGACGTTTATTTGACTGCCTTGCGCGGCGATGATTTGCCTGCCAAGATTGGCGCGTGCGATGCGCTGCTGCAAGCTGACGCCGTGCCGCTGCTCATTGATACACTGCACGATGCAGATGCTGACGTGCGCTGGCGTGTACTCGTGGTTTTGGGCTGGATTGGTGCCGTGCAAAGCATTCCACATATGATTAATGCGCTGACCGATGATGAGTGGGCAGTACGGCACAGCGCTTTGTGGTCGTTGGGGATGCTGCGCCATGAAAGTGTAGTTGAACCCCTGCTGCACACTTTACATGCGCCGGACAGCGAAGAACAAGTACGTTACGTGACGGCGATGGGACTGGTGAATCAGGAGCGTGAGGATGTTGATACACTGCTGCGTGCTGATCGACAGGATGTTAATGAAAAAGTTAGTCGTCCGTCAAACGCTGCGTTAATAAACCCCCAGTTTTGGGAGGGCAGGAAAACCGAAATTTAACTTATAATAAACCGCGATTGTATGACGGAGTACAGGTTTATGTCCCGGAAGTTGCAATACTTAGTCCTTATGCTGATTATCGCGGCGGCTGGCTGTGGGCTTAGACCATTACCCACAGCGACGCCTGAATTCTTCAGCCAACAAGTCCTGCCGACCAGTACGCCGTTCTTCATCGCAACGGCAACGCCCTTTGTCGTTCCGCCTGTGACGGTGATCATCGAGAACCCAACGCCTGTGGTGATTGTCCCCGATGACCCGTCACAGGATGGCGGCTTGGTACGAGACATCATCGAGGGCTTTATCCTGCCCATCTGGAACTTTCTGGTGACACTGACCGTGGGCACGATACAAACGCTGTGGATTACGACTGGACAAACGGGCGGCGTGGGGGCACAAGCGGCATGCTGTGGGCTGCCTGCGATACTATCTCTGCTGTGGGTGACGCGCTGGTATCGCCGCTACCGCTATCGTAAATAAAAAGGTATTTCCACTCTTCTCGCCGAGTTTTGAAGAAAACCTATTAAACTTACA
>CALMZT010001125.1 GCA_937870805.1 uncultured Chloroflexota bacterium | reverse complement strand
TCTAACGCCATCACCTTATCACGGTCACGGTAGTTGCCGCTGATCACAATCATCGGCAGGAATGACTGTTCGCGTACAGTACGCAGGATGTCAAGTCCATCGATGTCCGGCAGGTTGATGTCGAGCAGCACCAGATCGGGCATTTGATTAGCAATTTCATTGAGCGCTTCATCGCCGCGTGTCACGGCAACGGGGCTATAACCTGCATCAGACAGCAGCGAACACACCATTTCTGAAGTGTCGTCGTCATCCTCAACGATAAGAATCTGGGAATTCTGTCCCGGTTGTGTCATGACCATCGCAAACCACCATGTAACGATATTGAAACTCTCTTATAACGGTATGATAGCCTAAATGCGATTTTTGCGCCACTAGGGTAGCCTTAAGATTGTGAATATTCCACCAGGACAAGTCCGGTAGCTTCTATGGGTCGCGATCAGTCGCCCCAATACTCGTTATTCCACGAGTAAGAATGTTTATCGCCGCGTTTAAATCCCGGTCAATTTTCAATCCGCAGTGCTGACAGTCGTGGACGCGCACC
Organism: uncultured Chloroflexota bacterium; assembly: GCA_937870805.1. GTDB lineage: Bacteria > Chloroflexota > Anaerolineae > Aggregatilineales > Phototrophicaceae > JACAER01. The sequence goes on along the minus strand of CALMZT010001125.1, from coordinate 1,802 downwards.
GACAGGTCTTTCGGCACTCGCTTTCCGCAACCCGAACAGCTTTGCGTTGTTCCTCTGGGGTTGATCTGTACCAACTCACGACCAGCTTCTGCCGCTTTGTACGTGACGTATTGTACGAACTGTCCCCAGGCAACATCGGCAATGTTGCGGTTGATAACTTTCTGCCCGTTTGCTTGCATCTGCTGAATGTCCAAGTCTTCAAAGACCAGCAGCCCGTAACGATTAATCAGTTGGTGTGACTGTTGGTGCGCGAAGTTGGTTCGGCGCTGGGTTGCCCGCGCATATGCATGGCGCAGCGCCAAAACGGTCTGCTGACGTTGTAGACTACCTATTCGCAGCTTGGATTTCTTCCGTTCCAAGCGAGCAATATCCTGCGCATCGCGCTTCATCCAACGCTGGCGTTTGATGTGTTCGCCGTTCGACAAGGTGGCAAACGTCTTCAAGCCCAGGTCAATCCCCACTCTTTCGCTGGAAACAGGCAAGGGACGCGGCTCGATCTCCACACTGAAGCAGGCATACCATTTGCCAAGCTGGCGCTGAACGATGACGGTTTTGATCTCGCCCTTCAGCGGACGATGCAGCACTACTTTCACCTCGCCAATTTTGGAGATCAACAACATTCTGTCGTGCAAGCGCACCGCATCGCCATACTGCGGGAAGGTGAGGCTGTCGTAGCGTCCAAAACCTTTAAAGCGCGGATAGCCGACTTCTTTTTCTCCTTGTTTGACACGGCGGAAGAAGGCTTGAAAGGCAAGCTCGACGCGCCGCTGCACATCCTGCAACACCTGCGAATGCACTTGTTTCAATTCTGGCTGAGCTGCCTTCCACTCGGGCAATAGTTTCGCCGTGTCGTAGTAGTTCAGGCTTGCACCACGTTGCTCATAAGCCTGCTTGCGTGTAGCGAGCGTTTCATTGTAAACCCAGCAGCACAGTTCAAGCGTTAGCTCAAGTTGGCGCTGCTGCGCTTTGGTTGGTTTCAGGCGGTATTTGTAGGTCAATCTCATAGCTTTAAGCGTAACATGGGTGGATAAAAATGCAAAGCGCTTTCATCTACCAGCATGAGGCTGGTGGCGTTCTCATGCCTTATTCATAAAATCCTGGCCTAGGAAACCCACAGGCTTGTCCTGTGGGAGGAATGCGCGCTGCCCCTTTCACTTTAACCTCAAATGAGGGAGCATAGCATTTAAGCTGCAACACCTGTGTACAGAAGGTAAGGCACTCCCGACAAGAAACCTGTACAGTCTTTGGTCGGAGCGACGGTTGCGCTGCACCTTTCAAACTCAGGTACAGGTTGTGTTGGGAAGTCCAACACGTAAAAACCTTGAACGTCGTGTCACACCGCCACTGTCAAGCGGCGCAGCGTCTCGGATGTGCAGAAGACCGCACAGCGCCAGAGACAAGCCACTAGCCTTGTGCCAGGGGTGCTTGACAAATCTATCCTTCAGGAAAGTCATCATTCGTTATTTTTATTGTATGAGAAAATGGACAAAATGGCTGCCTAAGTTTGAGGAAGTATTTTGGATTCTTTGCACAAAATTTTATCTACGGATGAGATGTCGCAAGCTGAATGCTCCATAAACAAGCAGTACAGCCACAACAATTAGGGCGATCCAGCGTCCAATAGCATAGCCCTGCGGAAGATACTCAAAACGCACATTATGTTCGCCAGCATTGAGCCATACCCCTTGCAGCGTACAATCGACGCGCAGCACTTCGCCCTCCTGGTCATCAATCGTGACACGCCAGCCGGGTGCCCAGGACTCGGAACGTCATCTCGGTGCCGTCGCCGACGAGGAGCGAGG
>CALMZT010001124.1 GCA_937870805.1 uncultured Chloroflexota bacterium | reverse complement strand
AGCTGGTATGGCAGTCAGGAAGAGGAAGTCGCGTTAGCGTTGGCAGTTGAGGAATTCCGCAGCGACCCGGACGCTACAGGACGCGATGTGTACGATTTCCTTGAGGAGCAGTTCGGCGGCATTGACGAGCAAGGTTTCCTGGATTATGTGGGGCTGCCATCACTGGCGAGTCTGCGTTTTATGTCGGCGGCTGAATTGTTGGACTTGCTGCCGTTCTTAGCTCCGGTGCGTATCGGCGACCCCGGCGTGGATAATCTCTTCAGCGGCGCAATCTATGCACGCGGCGGGCTGACGCTGCACGCGCTGCGTTTAGAAGTGGGCGACGATACATTTTTCGAGATCCTGCGTACCTATACCGAGCGCTTCCGCTATAGCAACGTCACGACGGACGATTTTATCGCTATCGCGGAAGAAGTCAGTGGCGAAGACTTGAGCGACTTCTTCCAGGCATGGCTGTTTGAAGTCGAACTCCCGCCCATTGAAGCAATGGACTTGGGCACGTAAGCAAGTCGTCCATCACGGTAGCAAATTTCTTGGCTTATAGACTTGGAGACTCGGGCAGCGCATGTGGTGTCTCTAGATAAGCTCGACTTTGCACATGACAATCTTTGCTTAAGGTGTCTCGGTGAGAGAAATCAATCAAAACCTGTCAGACTTTTCGAATATTGGCATGATCTCAAGATATTTGAAAAATCATCGCTGTGGTTTGAACTCACCGAAAAGTCTCTGAAAATATGATTGTTGAGATGTGCAAAGTCGAGCTGAGAACCTGTTTGGAAATTCAATTTCTAACCGCAAAGGCGCAGAGGACGCAAAGGAAAGAGAGAAATTGAACTACCGAGAACACCGAGAAATTTTAGAGAAAAAGCTGTGAATTGTGTCTCAGTAAACATTACCTCTCGAATTATCAAACAGGCTCTAACTCTCCGACGTGATAGGCGTTGTGATCGGCAACCACCAGCACCTCACGCAGAATCGTATGTCCGCCGTAGCCATATGGAATGAGCGCGTGCAAATCCGTCCTAGGGTCGCGCACGATGTCGCCAATCGCTTTGCGATCACTCAAAAACTGCCGCACGCTCTGTTCCCACGCCGCCACATCTGCCTGCGCCTCACGCACGGGCCAATAACCCTTGGTCCACTCCATTTCCTTGTACTGCGGGTTGCGCATGTAATCCAGGATGTCCTACTGCGTAATCCGCAAATGCTCCACGAGATGCCAGAACGTATACGGCACATTCGGCGGCGTCGCGTTGATGAATTCTGCTGGAAAATCGGCAAGCGCATCCTCGAATTTCATATGTGCCTGCTGTCCTTCCAGCAGCGCCAACAATTCTTTGCGTAATGCCTGATCGCTATCCATGTTTTCCTCTTTTCACCTTTGACGCACCAAATGAATATGTGTTGCTATTCTCTGATAATCGAGCAGATATTTTCTCGCACGAGTAATGAATTGTCCTCAAAGACGCCCAACACGGCGAGCCTGCTCCCCTCTCCCGCCACACAAACCTGCAACCAACCACGTTTCCGCATGGGAGAGGGGTCAGGGGGTGAGGTCAAACGCGAGAGGTTGGGGTTCAGCGCACAAGTTCGCCAATCTCCACACTATAGCGCAAATCAGTTCGCGTTAAAATTCCTCAACCATTCCTAACTTTCACACCCATTTTTGCCCATTTTTTAACACTATCGCCCACTGGGAACAAAGTGGGTCATAACGACTTCCCACCACTACGCACACTTGCGCCCCATGTGATACCTATCAGGTTCATCTTATTGCCATCCTGCTTGTCATGAATTGAACGTCGCAATATCCTACTGGTACATAACTGTACAAGTTTGCCTTTCCCAACCGATTCTAACCTCATTCACCGCGCACCGCCTGCCCAACCAGCAGCCGTCCCAAACGCCACGCTGGATACACGCCCGCGATCAACGCCGCCAGCACCGCCACCACAAACGCCTGCACAAACTCCATCGGCGCTGCCTGAAGCTGCATCGTCCACCCGAACGAGCGTACATTAATCACGTAAATCAGCACCAACGCCAGCGCAAAACCAATCGGCAGCGCCATCAAACCCGCCGCCGTGCCCATCAGCCCCGTCTGAATGAGCGTAAAATTCCACAACTGACGCGGCGTCATCCCAACCGCCCGCATCACGCCGTACTGCCGTGTATTTTCCAATTGCAGCGACAACAGCGCGCTCAAAATCCCGATGAACGCCACCACCGTCGCCAGCAGCCGCAGCGCTATCGTGATCGAAAACGCACGGTCAAACACGTCGAATACGCCTGAACGCAGCGCACGGTTACTCTGAGCCTGCAAATCCGTGCCCACCAGCGTCTCTGAACGTAACGTGTTCAGCACGTCGTCCACCTCAACACCTTCCTCGACAAACGCCGCAATCGAACTGATATATGGGTCATTCCAGTAGCGATGATACGTGCTCTGGTACATCAACACCTGTCCCTGATCGGTGCTGTAGTCGTAGTACACGCCGTAGACCGTGAACGTCTGTACGCCCTGATCGGTCATCAAGCGCAGCGTATTGTTTTCGGGCGTAATGCCACGCCTGAACGCGAACGGCTCACTCACAATCACGCCACCGCCCGCCAACGCCGCCTGATAATCACCTCCAGACGCATTGTTCCAGGCAAATTGTCGTGGACGCGCCGCAATATCGTACTCAACAGCCGTCAAATTCGCAGGCAGCAGCTCAGGATAATCGGGCGCACTCACGCTCACCGCCCGCGCCGTCGCAACGTGATCGACGCCCGGCACAGCCGCCACAAGATCACGCATTTCCGGCTCAACGTCTACCGTTGCGCGGTTTGCCGTGAGCAGCGGCGGCGAAATATAAATATCCGCGCCCAGCGTCGTATCCAGCCAATCGGCAACCGTGCTGCGGAAGCTGGCAATCATGACACTAACGCCGACGATGACGCTCACGGCAATCGTGAGGGCGGCGACGGCGACAGCGGTGCGGCTTAACGAACGCACGACGGCGCGCGGAGCCATGCGCCCCAACACGCCGAAAGCACGATCTGTCAGCGGCGTTGCCATGCGCATCAACAGTACCAGCGCAATCGGCGTCAACAGCGCGCCACCAACGACGATGCAAAACAGCGCGGCAAAGGCGATGACAATATCCTGTGTCGGCACTTGCAGCAAAAGCACGCCTACGATATTCATAACAATCGCTAAAATCGTGATGAGGGGGAGCAGGCGGCGTGTATTGAGTTCGACATCTGAGCGTCGTAATGTACCAGCAGGCAGTGTGCGAGTTGCGTCAATGCTCGGCACGGCGGCGGCAATTATGGACGCTAACAGCCCCACCCCTGCGCCTTTGAGCAGGGTCAGCGGCGCGACGGCTATGCGCTGGACGTTAACGGTGAAATACAGGTCGCTGATGGTTTGCGAGACCAAGCCTACTGCCGCGCGTCCGAAGATGATTCCGACCCCCATGCCCAACACCGTACCGACCAACCCCAACAACAGCGCTTCGCCAAGTATCAACAAAAACACCTGATCGCGGGTTGCGCCGAGCGCGCGCAGCACACCGATCACCGGACGGCGCTGCACCACGCTGAACGTCACAGTGTTGTAGATCAGGAACAAGCCGACGACCAGCGCCAAGAGACTCAGCGCTTGCAGGTTGAGTTCAAAAGCGGCGGTCATCTGGCTGAGCGTACTGTTGCTTTCGCTGACGCTCACCAACTGCGCGCCCGCAGGCAAAAGTGCTTCGATCTGCGTGGGGTCGTAACCTTCGGGCAGAATCAGATCAATGCGGGTAATCACGCCTACGCGCCCGACGATTTCCTGCGCTGTGGCAATGTCCGTCAGCAGCAAATCGTCAATCGCTTCTTCACTCACGCGGTCATCCGGCTGCAATAAACCGACTACACGCACATCGACTAAACGCGCGCCTGAGCGCAGCGTCACCGTATCGCCGGGCTGTACGTCGAAGCGTTCAGCCAGCGAACGGCTCATCAAAATGGTGTTGGGTTCGGCGATGAAGGCATTGAGGGCGTCAGAAGCGCTGCCGTTTTCGCCAGCGACTTCGACATTCGACAAATAGGCGCGGAAAGGTGGCTCGGCAATGGGATCAACGCCGAGCAAACGCAGCGGTTGATCGCCCAGGTTCAGCGCGCGCACGTATTCGGTGACAATCGGCGCGCTGGCGCGGATACCAAGATCAATACGGATTTGACGGTATATCTCAGTGGGCAAGCCGCCGGGACCACCGACGATCTGATGCGTCGCGCGCCCGGTGACACTTTCGGTACTGAGATCAAAGGCGCGGCTGGCGGAACCGTTGGCGATGTCAATGGCGATGACCACCGCGACACCGAGCGCCACGCCGAGCACGAACAGGATACTTTGCAGCAGGCGGCGGCTGATATAACGTGCCGCAAGACGGAGAATGACAGGGGTGAAAAATGTTTTCATGTTGACGATAGCGACCTCAAAGTAGTGATCGTCAACCATTATATATGACCAATCAGGTGATTCGACTTAGCCTTCATCTAGAACTCATGATGAGCCAGCGCATCTGCATGATTGGCATTTGGCAAAATTGAGTGTTTGCCACACAAATTTATTGACTCACCTTACGCCTCCTTTCGCTGTTGTGGACGCTGACAGTTTAAAACTGCCCGCTATGCGCGTTGGAAACCCGTTCACGGGTTGGGCACTGCGGTTTTCCAACCTCTTGAGATCGACTTTATCCATTCTTAAGCAGGAAGGGTCACATCGTCTCAAACAAGGGATTTAAGCCCCTTGTTCAACAACATAGATGGCTTTTGTGACCCATAAGAACCTTTCAACTTTGTAATTGGATAAAATCGAGTTGAGAGGTTTACCAATTCTCATGGAGAAATCAATTAGACTGCGAACAATGGGCTTAAGCCCATTGTTGAGGTAAATCATTCGTGTTCGTTTTGATTTTTCCATCAGTTAGCTCTGGTTTTTGAACCCGGAGCGGCAAACCGCGTAAGGTGAGTTATTCTATTTGCAGTTGTATCACATGGAGAGCAGAGAGGGGTTACTTTTTGCGCCGTAGCAGAGACACGATTGTTTTAAGGACAAAGCGAAGCACGCTGTAGACGATGGCAATCGCCAAGCCAATTAATCCGCCGATAATCGCCGCGTTGAAACTTTGTCCCCAATCAATGTTCATGGGAAGTTACCAAATAAAAACAGGGATAGATCATCTATCCCTGTCAAATTTACTCTTGAATGGAAGGTTCCAACTCAGCGTCCTCGCATGGGTCATAACCCAGGCGGTTGAGCGCTTCTGTCGCCGCATCGCGTACTTTGCCGCGTCCTTCGTTTAACATCGTCACCAGTGCCGGAATAGCACGCCGATCACCAAGTTCGCCGAGCGCTTGCGCTGCGTACACGGGCGTTTGGAAACCCGGCGCTTCGAGCGCATCAATCAGTGGGTCAAGCGCGCGCGAGTCGCGTAGTTTACCCAACATCAGCGCCGCCCTACCGCGAACGATCAGATCTTCATAATCATTGGTAACAGTACGGATCAATGCGCGGACGGCTTGATCGCCGCCCATCATCCCCAACTTCATGACCGCAGTACGGCGCTTTTCCTTGTTCACGTCACGGAGTTCAACCAATAAGTGCTTGATGATGGTGGGGTCAGAGTCAGACATGGGAAAGCTCCCTTCAGCTATAAAACGACCTTAATCTGCCTGACAAAAAGAACTTTGTTACATAATCTAAAATCATTATCGCACACACCTGTAAAAAACTGATACAGACAATACCAATTTTTTGTTAATTTCTGCCATATATCCCAAATATATCCCAATTTCATCAAGAATGCGAATG
>CALMZT010001123.1 GCA_937870805.1 uncultured Chloroflexota bacterium | reverse complement strand
GTTTACCTTTTTGTGCTATTGTTGACTTTATGAACAACGATCATTTCGATCTTTGCTCCAAATAAAGACAGTCACTTTTGTTGTCTGGCGTGCCTGTAGAGTCATTGAACATCTTTATTTTCCACGCTCAAACTGTCTGTAGCGAGCGTGCAGTGGCAGCAGTTATTTCTTACTGCTACAAGCGAACCTATCGGGACAGTAGACTTTCTGGAGTACGGAAGCAGTGTCAGAAGACACTGTCTACAAATGACAAAGTAAAGATCGAAGAATTGCTGTTGCGAAATAAAAATGCGCCCCTTTAGATGAGGCGCATTTCGTCAATCAACTTTTGGGACGCGATTATTCTGCCCAGTATGCCAGCAGCGCTACGAATGTGGCATTCGCATCAATCGTTGGTTCGTTCGTTGCCCATGAGTCCCAATCATCTGTGTAACTCATTGCGGCAGGCACGCCGATTTCCCATAATGCTTCGAGTGCCGCATCGCCGCCTGAACCTTGGCTGTTCGCGCCTTCGGTGATGAAGCCCGGTACTGCCTGCTGCATTCGGAAACTGACGTTATGGTGGAGTTCCACCACCGGATCTGTGCCCAAGCCACTGATATAGGACTTCGCTAGCGGATTGGTGCCAAGTACGTACTGTACCTGTTGCAGCGCAGCATGGGGATAACGGACATCTGGGAAAAGTTCATTCGCCATCATCAGGTATAGTCCATGTGCCAGCGCGACTTGATTTGACCCCCACACATACTCGAAACCCGCTACACCATCGTTCAGTGTGACGCCGTAGCCAGACATGAACGCCACGTCGAAAATCGCTTGTGCCTGCGCCTGGAACACATCGGCAACCGCTGCCCATGTTTCTGTGTTGGTGTTGTCAGCCGTCAGATATGCGTAAAGCGCCATCGGATAAGCATTTGCCCACGACATCGCTTGTTTGGTTTCCGGTGAAACGGCGGCGAAATATTGCGCGAAAGCAGTTTCATAGGCAGCATCGCCTGTCGTGTTAAACAGTTCAGCGGCTGCCCACATGCGTGGAACCTCTTCCGTGCCCACAAAGTCATAGCCACCTTGCATCGGGTATTCACTGACAGGTGGGTTCTGGAAACCACCCGGCGGCACTTGTTCGGGATTTTGTTCCAGCCATGCCCACGCACGTTCAGCAGCGCTTAACAGCGTAGCAGCGTAATCAGCATCATAAGCCTCGAAGGTGCGCGCGGCGTGTGCCGTTGCTGCGGCGAAATAAGCGGTATCTGCGCTGGATACCTCAAACACGTACAACTGCGATGTATCTTCGGCGGGCAGGGTGCCGTAGTCGGGGAAGCTGCGCGTCGTCACTTTGTTATGCACCGCACCGTCCTCGCGCTGCATCCGCAGCATCCAATCTAGCTCCCAACGGATTTCATCGAGCAGATCGGGTTGACCGTTGCCACTTTCAGGAATATTGAGAGTACCATCGGCGAAGAATTCAGGGTTGGCATTGAAACCAATGAGCAGTTGTTCGACAGCGAACGCGGCGGTAGGCATGTAGCGTCCGAAATCGCCCGCGTCGTACCAGCCGCCAGATACATCCATCGGCGTGTTGCTTTCGTCGCCCCACAACACAGCAGGCTCTAAATGCCCGGCTTCCAAATTCACACCGCTGATATTGGCATCTTGAATGGGGATACCGCTGCGCTGGAGATAGAAAGCGCGCGCCGCCAATCGGGTAGGCGCAGCATATACGTCATCGCTAATCGTAAACGGATAGCTCTCGTCACCCGTATCGAGCACAACGCGATAGGTGCCGGGCGTTGTGAGCGAATGGAAGCGTCCCCAATAAATCTCCTGCTGAGCATCGTCGTCAAAGCCTCTGGACTCGGTACGCCCTTCATAGACGGTTTCGCCTGTCGCATCATCGACGATGGAAAAGGTCGTAACGGGAACAGTTGCCACGAACAACTTGCGATCTTCGGGGCGATAGCCAATTTGACTGGCGCGCACTACAGGGAGATCGGCAAACATATCGGTAAAAGAGGGTGGCTGATTGAGGTCAGTTTCCGAAATCACACGAATGTCGTCAATCCACACGGTACCTGCGTAGGGTTCAACACCGTCAAAGGAGATTTCAAAGCTGGAGATCGGATACGCCGTGAAGTCCATGATACCTTCTTCGCCCACCCACATCAGGCGTTGGAAGCAGTCCCAGGGCAGTGTCACCGTTACCCAATCGTCAGCGCTGCCCTCAGGTGTTGTGAAGGCGCAGCCGAATGGACTTACGCCGGGCGACAGCGCTGAAGTTTGCGTATCATCTGCGATGTGCAGCACGATATTCAGGGGAAGTCCAACCTCACTGGCACGCATCCGCAAGACAATCCCTTCTCCCTGCTGCCAATCGCGCGGTAAGCCGTAATCGAAGCCCATCCCTGCGAAACCCTGTGCGACCATTTGTACATCCATCCGCAGTGAAGCCGTGCCGTTATATACCGTTTCTGTGTCGAGGCTGGCGGCAAAGGTCGTGCCTGTGTCGTCGCTGTAAGTCCACCACTGCGGCACGAGTTCACCGCTTTCATAGCCTGTGTCGAAGTCGTCAATTAACGTTGCCGCAGCAGGTTCATCCTGCGCCAGCACGGGCGAAACGAGCATTGGCGTCAACAAAATCAGCAGTAGAATGTTCCGATTTCTTTTCATAGGTTGTTTTCACCTCATTGATATTGAATGAAGAGAGTTAGAAAGAGACGTTGTGCAAATTCCATTTGAATTTTGCACAACGTTCTTGATAGAGCGATTGAAACTATGCCTTGATCGCGCCAGCCGTGAAGCCGCGCAAAAACTGCTTTTGCATCGAGAATACTAAAATAACCACTGGAATCGTTGCTAACACCGCTGCCGCCATCTGTACACCCCATACGACCATCCCTTGACGCACTTGCATCTGCGCGATGCCAATGGTTAGCGTGTACATTTCTTCCTCACGGATCATGATGAGCGGCCATAGATAGTCGTTCCATACGCCGAGGAACTTAAAAATCGCCAGCGTACCCAGTGCCGAACCGCTGAGGGGCAGGATAACGTATCGGAAAATACGTAGAGGTCCCGCGCCATCAATGCGCGCTGCGTCGATGAGTTCTGACGGAATAGATTTCATGTACTGGGTGAGCAAAAAAATACCATAAGCATCCACGATACCGGGGATGATGAGTGATTGATATTTGTTGACCCACTGGAAAACACGCGAAAAGAGGTAGAACGATGGAATAATCGTCGCATACACGGGCAGCATCATCGTCAAAATCATCACCCAAAACAGAATACGCTTTCCCTTAAATTCGTATTTAGCAAATGCGAAGGCTGCCAACGCATCAAGCGTTAAGACTAACAGCACGCTTACTGTCGTGACAAAAACGCTGTTGAGATAGTAACGCGGATACTGATATTCAATCGTAATGTCACCTGCCTGGTAGCCGACCAACAGGCGTTCGTATTGGACGAGAGTGGGGAGTTGGGGAAATGAAACCCCCGAAAAGAGTTCATCATCAGGTTTGAACGATGTGCCAACCATCCACACATAAGGGAATACATACAATATCACCAGCAAACACAGTGCAACAGACAGTACACGCTGCATCGTTTTTTCTTGTGTCGTAAGCATGTTTAGCTCTCCCCGTCACTGCCAAAAAAGCGGAAGTTGACATAGCTGGCAGCGAACATAATGAGGGTCAGTGTGACCGCGAGTGCAGATGCATAACCAAACTCTTGACGCCCAAACGCTTGCTCATAGAGGTAAAGCGCGATAGTGTCAGTCCGATGCGCCGGGTTTCCGCCAGTCATCAGGTTCACTTGCGCGAATAGACCCAGCAAAAAAATGAGTCCCGTTGTGATGAGGAAGAGCAGTGTCGGGCGCAGCAGCGGTATGGTAATGGAGAAGAATTCTTGTATCCCGTTTGCCCCATCGAGCTTAGCGGCTTCGTAATATTCTTCAGGGATAGCCCGCAGCGCCGCCGTGAGAATAAGTGAGTCCCAGCCAAGTCCTGCCCAGATCAACATGATAATAATTGACCATACAGCAAGATTGGCATCGCCTAGCCAATTTTGCGGCTGCATCCCAATACTGACTAAAAAAGCGTTCACAGCGCCGTACTCAGTGCTGAGCAATTGTTTCCAAATGTAGGCGATGACCACGACAGAAGTCACCGCAGGCATAAAGAAGGCGGCTCGTAAAATGTTCGATAACCAGTCCGGCACTTTGTCGATGAGCGTCGCTAAGATGACTGCCAGGGCTGTGCCGAAAATAGTGCAGGTAGAAGTAATCAAAAAGGTGACCCGTAAGCTGTTCCAAAAGCGATCATCTTTAAGCAAATTTGTAAAGTGCTGGAAACCGATAAACTCAAAGGCTTCTGCACCTTGCTTGTACGGATTCCATTGTTGTGTGCTCAGGAAAATGGAGAAGGCAATGGGAAACAACTGAAAGATGACAAAGCCGATAAAAAAGGGAGAGATAAACGCATAAGGCGCAAGGCGCTCCCACAATTGCCCTGCATGGTTCGAGGGTTTGACATTTTGTTGTGGCGCAGTGTTTAACTCATAGGCGAGCCGGGACATAACTCCTCCATTAAATCTGAGGATTGACGATTCCTCATTGGATTTCTATAGGGACGATGGGCGAACTTAGCCCGCCCATCATCTCCAAGACTTAGAGAATCATCCTCATCGTTGATTGGGGTACTTTATTGTAGATCAGGACTGTTGGCGACTGCATCATCCAGCGCCTGCTGCGGTGACACCCCTTCAACAGTTACTTGATAGATTGCTTGACCCAGCGCATCGGCAACCTCTGCTGAGGGCAGTTCCATGCCGCGTACACCTGATGACCAATCGGCAATCAACTGCGCCAGCGGCACGCCCAGGTATTCGTTGACGCCTGACATGTCCATATATTCCCAAGCGGTTTGCAGTGCGGGCACACCACCGACAATATCAAAATAGGTCGCCATGACTTCAGGGCGCTGCATGTAAAGGAGGAATTCGCGTGCCATTTCCTGATTCTGTGAAGCAGAAGGGATTGAGAAGCACGCGCCGCCGACGCCCGCATGATAGGTGCGGTCAACAGGACCGAACGGCAGGGGAGCGACACCCCAGAGTCCTTCCATTTCGGGTGCTGAGGAGGACAGATCGCTGATAAACCACGAACCGTACAATACTGCCGCAACTTCACCATTCTTGACGGCATTGATCGTCGGACCATCAGCAGTTTCATCCCACAGGCGCGCGACACCATAGGTGTTTACGAGGTCGTTATACAGTGTTAAGGCCTCAACAGCTTCCGGCGAATTGAAGGTGTATTCAGTTCCTTCAGGGTTCGTCAGGCGGGCATTGTAAGGCGTCATGAACCCTTGATAAAAGCCGTAGTAATCCTGCTGCGCCAGCAAAACTGCCTTCTGTTCGTCAGTGGAGATCATCTGCGCTACGCGGATGAAATCCTCCGTATTGGCAGGGAAGGCATCGAGTCCAGCTTCTTCAATTGCAGGTCCCCAGATGTCTGTGCGATAGAAAACAACATTAAAGTCCAGGTCAGCAGGCAAACCGTACTGTACGCCAGCATAACCACACAGTTCCCAACCGCCTGCCACGTAATCCGCCGGGTTGGCTTGCTCTTCAATGCCTTCCAGCGGACTCATCGCGCCATCACGGATGAGGTCGCCTGCCCACATCGGATCAAGCGTCACCACGTCGGGCACACCTTCACCAGACGACAGCGCCGTAACAATGGCATCGCGATAGACTTCGAATTCGAAGCGCTCTACCTCAACGGTGACACCGGGGATCTCCGCTTGAAAGCCCTCGACCAGTGAGACCATCCAATCC
>CALMZT010001122.1 GCA_937870805.1 uncultured Chloroflexota bacterium | reverse complement strand
TAACGCTGTTCTAAACCGTGAACCCCTATATGCAGGACTCCTATTGCCCGTTGAAGTCGCTGCTGCATCAACACCACTCCCCACATCGCCTGTCAACGACGGTGTTCGATCTCCATTTATTAATAACTCTGTGATGCCTTATGTCGAGGTTGACACAGCGGCAAACACTTCTGGGGCACAAGTTGCTGCATCTACCTCAGATAATGGACAAGCTCAAACAACCGAATTCACCCTCCTCGAGCAAGCTGTTGAGGCAGCAATAGTAGGCTATCTAGGCTATACACCGACATATGGTATTGTCGTCGAACCTGAAGGTGTAAATATTGCTGATGGTTGGGCCATGGGTGCGGCGGGACTACCTATTGGTTCTTCAGATCATGGTAGTCCTAGTTGGTTACTTTTTACGGCAAGAAACGATGCCCAAAACTGGGATGTGGCGATAGAAGGCACCCCTACATTTATTGAGGCACTGTCACAATTGCCAGACACTGTACTCAATGGTGAAGCCAAGCAAATTTTGATCTCTAGCTTTTCCACCGAAAGAATTAGTGGGTTAGCCGCTGATAGACCTAATCTAATTTTGCCTTGGGCAGTAGGGGACACTTGGGCATTTACAGGAGGTCCTCACAGTGATAATGGTAATCGTGCACTTCAGACGCGTCCTTGGAATGCATTGGACTTTGCAGGAGGTTCTGGTCGTGTTTACTCTGCCATGGCAGGAGTAGTCATAAGACCATGCCGTAATTTAGCTCTTATTTATGGTGTAAATGGCTGGATATTAGGGAATTACCATCTTACAAACATACAAGTTAGACCTAATCAAGCAATCCCACAGGGGATTTATATTGGCGATACTTCTAATCAAGAATTTTGCGGTGGAGACGCTCGTACTGCGCATGTTCACACTACCCTTTATCGTAATATGCCTAATCTCCCCAATAATCCCGATTCTCGTGAGGGTTATCCGAGTTGGCGTACATACGGCGTAGACATAAATGGGCAACAGTTTGGTTGCTGGAGAGTCGAGGAAACAGGGTTCTATGATGGAAACCTAAGACATATCACGAGCAATCTCATTAGGACTGCTTTTGCATCCGATAACCCCGCGAGATACTTAAACAACGATGGTTCTAGATGCTCGAATGAACCCACCCCTACTAACCAAACTCCACTTCAACTTTATCCTGGTGGGAGCGCATTTGTTCCACTTGGTGATTGTTTCAACCAACAAGTGAGTTATGTTTGGAACGGCGAAAGAGTATCCCTTTCATCCCAATCTGATTCGCGCGCGCCGTTTGCCATTGATGATGAATTAATTTTAGAGGTAATTCATCAGGACGGTTCAACAACTCGACAGGTGTTTACAAGTTTCACAACAGATGTTGCACCATATGAGTTTTCTCCACAACTGGAAGGGGGAGTAAACATCATTAATGTCCGAGTTAGAAATATTACTGTTCCGGCATGTGGTGGATCACAGGTCTGGCTTGTCCCATCTTCTTTAGGGGCTAGAATTATCCAAGAACAAGATACACCTGTTCTGTCCCCTTCGCAAAATTTCTTCAACAACTTTGTTATTAATCCACTTGTTCGTTTGTTGAAATTTATAATTCGTTTCAACAGTAGTGCAGACCTCACATTGATTCAACCTGACGGTCGTGTCTTCGATTTATCGAATGCTTCAGTTGAGCGCACTGAAGACTACCTCATTGTTGAAGTTCCCAACCCTGTGGAAGGAACATGGCAAGTTAACATTACTGCTACCGAAACGGATCCGGGTGGAAGCTCTTTCCACTATGTCATTGTAATCTATGAAGATGATCCTCCTCCACTTGCCAACCCTGATACTTACTTCCTAGTTGAAGGTGAGCCAACGCTTGTTGTTCCAGCCATCGGTGTGCTGGCGAATGATGCAGGCACTGTTGGGTCTCCCTTAACAGCAGCACTAGTCACTGGGACAACGAATGGCGCAGTTATACTGAACTCTGATGGCTCGTTCAGCTATACACCCAACCCGGGCTTCAGCGGTGTCGACAGTTTCACCTACAAGGTGAACGATGGCAACGCCGACAGCGAAGCGGTAGCAGTGACTATAGCTGTTGTGCCAACACTCCCCCCAGAGCAGTGCAGCAACATCGTGTTCAACGGTGCGCTCATCATTGACGGGAATCGTTCGGAACGCATCGACGGCACGGAAAACAACGACATCATCTATGGTGGCGGCGGGCCCGATGAAATCTACGGCAATGATGGCGACGACTGTATCATCGGCGGCAGAGGGCTTGATAATTTATTTGGCGGTGCTGGCAACGACGTAATCACTGGTGGCAGAGGCGATGATTACATTGACGGCGGTCTAGGCGTGGATCTAATTCAGGGCAATGAAGAAGACGACCTGATCCTTGGTGCTGATGGCAACGATCTGCTCTATGGTGACAGCGGTAGTGATTGCATCTTCGGTCAAAACGGCGATGATGCAATTTATGGGGCTGATGGTGACGATGCTCCGCTGGTTGGCGGCAACGGCAATGATACAATCTACGGCGGCGCGGGTCATGATGAGTTGTATGGGGAAGGTTACGCGGGCGGCGCAGGACATGCCGACTTCCCCGGCGAGGTCATCGACGCGCCCGGTAACGATTATCTGTATGGCGACACAGGCGACGATGAACTCTTCGGTGGGGCTGGTAATGATCTGCTTGAGGCGGGCGATGGCGACGACATCATGTTCGGCGAAGACGGCGATGATACGCTGACAGGCGGGATGGCGAGCGACCTGTTTGATGGTGGCGCGCACGTTCAAGGGGACACCGCGACGGACTACGTTCCGGCTGATCCTGATTGGGACATCTGCGTGAGAGTCGAGTTCGGCTGTGGCACCCCTACTGAAACGCCAACAGAGACTCCAACTGAAACACCTACAGAAACACCAACGGAGACTCCAACCGAAACACCTACCGAGACACCAACAGACACGGTGACACCGACGGACACGCCCACTGAGACCCCGACTGAGACCCCGACGGACACACCTACTGAGACGCCGACGGAAACAGTGACACCACCCACGGAGACGCCCACGCCTTGTCCGTCAATGGGAGAGATTACTGCTCCGCTGGACGGCGCGACAGTTGCCCGACCCACTGTCGCCTTACCCGATACCTCAGAACCTGTTCGGGGCTGCTACAGTGCAAATCTCGATCTCACCAATAATGATCTTTGGATAGCTGTCGTGCCGCAGGTGAACGGCTTATACTACTTCCAGGCTGCGGCAAACGTATGTGTTGGTGTACGCGAAAGCGTCGTGCTGAACACGGACGACCGCCTTTGGTCAGGCATCGCCTATTTCGGTCTAACAGACACTCCCGCAGAAACTTACGATTTGGTTCTGTTCATGGTGCCGAAAGTTGGTGACGCACGAACACGCATTGACGCCTACTTCACTGATGGCTGCCAGAATGGATACGATGGCGTCTCAATTGGCGAACTACCGGGGATTACTGAACTTGACCGTATCACTGTGCATACACCCGATCCCGCTTAGCTCATCGCCTGATGAGCGAGGCATAAATTGAAAACAACTGCCCGGTCAACTTGATCGGGCAGTTTTATTATATCAAGCCACGCTCTCTTTAATGTTCTCCTGCGCCGCAGGCTGCCCGCGCAATCCCCACCAGTACAGCAGCGTCGGCACGATCAACAGCAGCGACGTGCACACCAGTGCGATAGTGACGCCCACTCGATCTGCCAGCGCGCCGAGCAAAAAAGAGAAGACGGCGAAAGCGATACCCCCTGCGAAGCTGTTCAGTGAACCCATCGTCGCGCGCTGTTCGTCAGTGAATTCGCGCTGCATCAAGCCGCCAATGGCGACAGTATTCACGCCGTAAAACACTGAACTGAGCGACATCAGCGCGGGCGAGACAACAGTAGGGATGAGCAGCCCGAACAGGTTCACCGCCTCGTTGATCGCCGCGCCGCCGATGAGCAGTCGCAGTTCACCAAAACGTCGGATGATGCGTCCTGCAAAATAAAAACCGACTGCTGCCATCGCATTCGCAATCATCTGCGCGATACCCAGCGCCCACACGGGCCATAAGAGTGCGACGAACGCCGAACGAATCATCCACGCCGATTCACCGATGGCATAGCTCAGGATGGACGCGGCGCTGATGGCTCGCAGGCGTGGGTTGCGCACAATATTCTGAAACGCCGTCCACAAATGGGCGTAAACGTTGCCGTTCGTGCGTGTGTGCGTCTTC
>CALMZT010001121.1 GCA_937870805.1 uncultured Chloroflexota bacterium | reverse complement strand
TAATTTTGAATCACGGGAATAATATCAGGATTTGCCGAGCCGCCAACTTTCACCTCATCAGCCAATTCGCCTGCGACGGCGCATAATTTTCGTCCCCACGAGCCAATCATGATTTGCACTGGCTTCTCAGGTAGGGGATAGGGTGCTCTGACTTCCGCATCAAGGCGATACACCTTACCCTGATAGCCACCCGCTGCGCCGGAGAGCAGCAAACGCACGATTTCAATGGTTTCACGGATCGCTTGAATAGGATTCTCGATCTCCCTAATTCCATGCTCTTTCAGCCATGCGCCGCGCGCAATGCCCAAATACGCTCCACCGCGCGCAACCTGTGCCAGGAGTGCAGTGTCAGCAGCGATGTCGATAGGCGTCATCCGTGAAGGCGACACCGCCGCCGCACCCAAACGTGCGCGCTCGATATGCGGTGCCATCAACAGCAGCGGTCCAAAGCTAGGATGAAACGGCGCATCGCAGTAGACACTCACAGCATCAAAAGCGTATTGGTTGACGAGCTTCGCATGGGCAATGTACTGTGCAGGCGTTTTATCGGTCTGAAATGCGATGCTCAGTTCGCGCTTCATCACGTCAACTCGTCGCTGTTCATGATGCGCTTTTGCGTGCGTTCCATACGCATGATGAGTCGTTCGTCAGGGTCAGGACACACGACAAGCGAGTCGCGTTCGAGCCAATCTCCAGCGGAAAGTTCACGCTGTTTGGCGATGAGCAGCGGCAAAATCGAATTGAGCGCGAAGATACAGAAATATTTGCCTTCGGGAATACGTAGGCGGCTGCTTTCGGTAAGTTCAAAATAATCCCCAACTTCCATCCCACACACAGAACGCCCTTCGATAGCCGTTACCGTAACGCGAATATCGTAAATGGGAAATTTCATGGTTACACCTTCACTTAACGCTTTGCCGTGTGCGGGTCGGCAAGATCACGAATACCATCGCCAATGAAATTGAACGCCATGACTACTGTAAACATCGCCAAGCCGGGAAAAATTGACATCCACCATTGGTCGAAGAAGTCGATCCCTGTGGATACCATGCGTCCCCATTCTGGTGAAGCGGGTTCTGGACCCAAACCCAGAAAACTCAATCCGGCAAACAACAAAATCGCATTGCCAAAGTCCAACGTTGCGACAACAATAATGGACGATAAACAGTTCGGCAAAATCGCGCGCAGCAAAATCCGCAGATGAGATGCACCCATTGCATGGGAAGCAACAACGTACTCGTGGACTTTCTCAGAAATCACTAAACCACGCATGATACGCGCATACGAGGGCCACGACACTACAACGAGAGCGATCATAGCGTTAACAATGCTTGGACCTAACGCTGCCGAAATCGCCATCGCCAGAATAATCGTGGGGAATGCCATAAATATTTCGGTGAGCCGCATCAAGAGTTCGTCCCACAGCCCACCTGCATAGCCCGCCGTCGCCCCAATAAGACTACCAATGACTGTAGCAAAGAAGACAGCGATTAAACCCGCAGGTAAAGAAATGCGTCCGCCGTAAAGCACGCGGCTGTAAATGTCACGTCCGAGCTGGTCAGTGCCCCAGATATGTTCCGCGTTTGGGGCTTGCAGACGGTTTGAGACATTTTGCGCCAGGGGGTCGTAGGGTGCAATCCAATGAGCCGTGATCGCGCCAACTGTCCACAGTAAGACGACGATTACACCCATCAGCGTAAAGGGATTACGTACCAGCCACCGAAATAGGTTTCTCATGCGGCGCGAATCCGGGGATCAAGCAGATAATACAGCACATCGACCAATAAATTCATCACGACGAAAACGAAAGCAATCACCAGACTCGAACCCATAATCGCCGGAAAATCCAGTGACGTTGAAGCTCGGAATACATAACGCCCAATGCCGGGCCATGCGAAGATTGTTTCCGTCAGCACCGCGCCTGTGAGCAATGTACTGTAGGACAAGCCAATGATCGTCACAATCGGCAGCCTCGCATTGGAAAAGGCATGGGTTAAAATTACTGCCCGTTCACGCAGCCCCTTGCTGCGCGCAGTCCGCACATAATCTTGACTTAATACTTCCAGCATCGCGGAGCGCGTCACACGGGTAATCACTCCCGTTGAATAGCTGGCAAGCACTAATGAAGGCAGCACTAAATGCCCGACAGCATTCCAAAAAGTGTTCCACTGTCCTGCCAATGCACTATCAATCGTATAAAACCCCGTGTAATAAGGGGGAGGAGAAAGGCGTACATCGAGCCTACCCGGACCCGGTGCCCAGCCCAAGCGTGAATAAAAAATGACCAGAAAGATAATGGCTAACCAGAACACGGGCGCGCTCACGCCGATGAGTGAAATGAAGCGAGCGACAAAATCGATGGGATGATTGCGCCACACCGCTGAAATCACGCCTGCGCCAACACCGACAACTAACGCCAGCACAATGGACGAAGTAGCCAGTTCTATCGTTGCGGGGAAGTACGCCTGTAAATCCTCTAACACTGGACGCCGACTCTTGATCGACATCCCCAGGTTTCCGCGCAGTAAGTTGCTTAAATAGACGACATATTGCACAGGTGCAGGTTGATCCAAGCCCCATTCACGGCGGAAGTTTTCGACAATGGTGGGATTAGAGATCGAACGCTGACCGAGATTTGCCAGCATAGGATCAGCGGGCACGGCGTTACTAATCACGAAAGCAACCAGCGTAATGCCCAGCAAAACGGGGATGGCGAAGAGAACACGGCGCAGAATGTACAGATAAATCGGCATAAAACAAAATATGTAGGGGCGCAACACGTAAGCGAAGCGACTGCGCCCCTTAAAAACTTCCTATCGTGAATTAACGCGCCAGTTGGATAACGTCAACATCCCACTGCGGGTTAAAGGTAAAGCCCGTGATATCTGCACGCAGCCCAATCTGACGTCCTACCTGTGCCAGCGGCGCGAATGGACCATTTTCCTGCAAATAGCGCTGCGCCTGCTGCACAAGTTCTGCGCGGGCAGCAGCATCCGTTTCAGCAAACGCCTGGTCGCGTACTTCTTGTATCTCTGCATCAGAGTTTTCGTCTGTCCAGTTCACGCGGTTGCCAACCGTGCGTGCGGGTAAGAATTCCAGGTTGCTCACAGCATCCTGGAAATCGGGACTCCACCACCACAGTCCCAACCCTTCCTGACCGTTGCGATACAGGTCGAGTTCAGCCAGTAGTTCGCCGGGGGCGAGGTTCACGGTAATTCCGACTTCCGCGAGGTTTGCCTGAACAACCTGCGCGACATCGCCAATTGCTACGCCTTGAAGGGTAAATTCGGGATATTGCAGATCAATGGTGAAGCCATCGGCATACCCTGCTTCAGCCAACAAACTGCGCGCCATCTCCACATCACGCACAATGACTTCTTCATTGGGGAGCGCGCCAGCAAAGCCCACTGGAATAACCGATGGCGGCTGCACTCCAGAACCACCTGTGAGCGCCAAAATCGATTCGTAGTCAATTGCGTAACGAATCGCGCGTTGAACATCTGGATTACTGACCGGACCACCAATTGATTCATCCTGATTAAACAGCAGGAACATGATGGTCGGTGTTGCAACCTGCTCAATCACAACATCACCATTTGCCGTTAGGCTTTCGATCTGATCGGCAGTGATGTCAGCCGCAATATCAATATCACCTACTTGCAGTGCCGCCGCTTGTGAAGCAGCCTCAGGGATATTCTGGAAGATAATGCGGTCAAAGAACGGCGCTTCGCCCCAGTAATTTTCATTGCGAACAAGTACCGTCGTCACGCTTTGTTCCCAGCTTTCCAATACATAAGGACCCGTGCCCGCCGATGTACTATTGAGGAATGCTTCAGCGGCATCGGTCTCGGCTGCATCTTCGGCTGCTGTGCCACCATTCGCTGTGACAATCGCTTCGCTGACGACGCTAAATGGAGCGCTTGCCAACTTTGCCAAAATCGCGGGATCAGCTTGTGAAAGCGTGATCACAACCGTTGTGTCATCGGGTGCTTCCACGCTAGCGATGCTCTCAGCAAGGAACGAAGGATTGCCGCCAACATACTTCAGGCGTAAGAACGAGAAGACGACATCGCTGGCAACCATCGGGCTGCCGTCATGGAATGTGACGTCTGAACGCAGTGTGAAGGTGTAAGTCAGCCCGTCCTCAGAAATCGTCCAGCTTTCCGCAAGCATCGGAAGAACTTCTGTATTGTCGCTGGGGGGCCACGTCACTAATGTTTCATAAGTGGCATGATTGACCGTGCCTTCCTGCGGGGTATAGCCACGCGCGGGATCAAGTGAGTCGGTGTTTTCAGCAATGCCGTACACCAATACTTGTTCGTCCTGCGCCAATGACACACTCACCAATGTTAGCAGCATCAAGGTGAACATTAAAAAAGAAACTATCTTGCGCATTTAAAACTCCTTAAACAAAAACTGTCACGCTAAAAGTTACCTCAAATGAGAGACGATTACCACAATTGGGCGTGATGGATAGGAACTCTACTCGACGACGTAAAGCTGTTGAAAGCCCTTGGTGAGGGGTTCACCGCCGCCCTTGCGGACGACGACGACATCTTCAACCCGCGCTGAAAATTGATCGAACAAGGTAATGCTCGGCTCAACCGTAAATAACATCCCCTCTTCGAGCAGCGTTTCATCTCCTGCGGTCAAAAATGGCGGTTCGTGCACATCCATACCAATCCCGTGCCCTAGACGATGCCGAAAAGCCTCGCCATAACCCGCATCGGCAATCACTTTACGCGCCGCTGCATCCGCCTGGGTCGTCGTCATTTCGCCCGCGCGCAGTGTCGCAATGCCAGCCGCTTGCGCCGCCATCACCAGATTGTAGACCTGTTGAAACTGTTGATTCGGTTCGCCAAACGCCACCGTGCGCCCGAAGTCGTAGCAGTATCCCTCATAGACGCCACCGAAATCGAATAGCAGCGATACGGGGGCTTCGAGTTTACGATGCCATTTCTTTTCACGCGCGCCGAATTGCAGCGGGTGATTCGGTCCTGAGTTATACATCGTGGTCGTAAACGAAGGTCCCAACGCGCCGTGACGCGCCAGTTGATAATCGACTTCTGCAATAACATCGAGTTCCGCCATGCCGATTTTGAGCTGCTTGAGTACATCCGTGAACGCCGCTTCGGTGATGCTTCCGGCTTTGCGCATGATGTCGATTTCGTCTTCGGATTTGATGCGGCGTAGGGGACGAAGTAGATCAGTTGCTGAGACAAACACCGCGTCGGGCAAAATCCTCTGCAACTGTACTACCGTTTCAGCGTTCGCCCGATCACTGATCGCAACACGCGGCTGCGGCTTGTCCAACACATTCAGCGACTTGAGGATGTCACGCACCATCTGCGCCGGATCATCCCAATCGCCAAGCACACGAATTTGTGCATTGGGCAAATCCTGAAGTCCGCCGAATTCCGCTGTCATGCGCGGCAGCGCGAGGGTTGCG
>CALMZT010001120.1 GCA_937870805.1 uncultured Chloroflexota bacterium | reverse complement strand
AGCCCATTGTTGAGGTAAATCATTCATGTTCGTTTTGATTTGTCCATCAGTTGTCAGTTTTGAAAACATTGTATATTCCATCAAGTTTTTGCTGATAACTGAAAACTGATAACTGACGTTACGCACCCTGAACCTGTGAACAAGGGGTTTAAACCCCTTGTTCGAGCTACACCTGCGTAAGGTGAGCTGATAACTGAAAACTGAGGAGTTTACATGCTCAACAACGGATACCTTGAAGATATTATCGTCGGGCGGGTGCTGCGTTCCAGCACAACGGGCTTCGACTGCGGTACGCACAGCACGCGGCTGGATGATCGTCACAGCTTCGGCGCCTTCGTCGAAGTGCAGATTGCCAATAGCAACCTGATCTACGCCATCGGGTTGATCTACGCGGTGCGCGTGGACGACGACCCGCTGGTGAGCGAACTCGTGCGCGCCGATACCGTCGAAGAAAATGTGCTGCGCGATCAGCGTGAGAACCGCCTGATTCCAGTGGAAATCAGCGTGATTAACGTCGGCTGGCGCGATAACACGCGCACCGTCGCTGGACTCGCGCCGCGTCCCCCGATGAGCTTGTCGGATGTCGTGGCATGCGCGCCGGAAGTCGTGCGTGATTTCACCGATAAGCGCGACTTTTTCCGTTTGGTGTTGAATGCGTCGGAAGTGCCATCAGATGATCTGGTTGCTGCCTCGCTGCGCTATGCCGCTGCCACTGCCTATGGTGAGACTGAGCGCGAAACCTTCATCACCGAAAGCGGGCGCAAGCTGGTGCGGCTGCTGGGAAATGACTTGAAACGGCTAGGACACCTGATGGAGTTGATTAGACCATCGCGGTGAAGTGCTGAGGATGTACGAAATGGAAAAGACATTCACCTTAAGAAAGCAGCTTGCCAATAAACGAGAAGAAATCTTGCGCATTGCGGCGCAGTATGGGGCAAGCAACGTTCGTATTTTTGGTTCTGTTGCGCGTGGTGAAGAGTTGCCGACAAGTGATGTAGATTTGCTGGTCGATTTTGAAGCAGGACGCAGCCTGCTAGATTTAAGTGGTTTAGTATTAGATTTGCAGGATTTGCTCGGCTGCAAAGTCGATGTGGTGACAGAAAAGGGCTTACATTGGTACATCCGTGACCGGGTACTTCAAGAGGCTGTCGCACTATGAAGGATGATGCTTTCTACCTGGTCCATATTCTGGAATGTGTTGCTTACATTTCAGAATATACCAAAGATGGACGCGAAACCTTCATGACATCGACGCTGATTCAACATGCGGTGCTGCGGAATTTGCAAACCCTTGCTGAGTCATCGCAGCGCATCTCCGAACCTGTAAAGTCTGCTCATCCTGAGATTGATTGGCGACGTATGGCTGGATTTCGTAATGTTCTCGTGCATGATTATTTGAGTGTTGATTTAGAAATCGTGTGGAATGTTATTGAAAAATTTCTGCCCGATTTGCAAACGCATGTCAAGGTTATCCTCGATGATCTACAAGGTAAGGACAAACCAACATGAGTGACATGCGTGAGGGTATATGCCCGAAGTGTGGGTTTAATGAGGTTCACTATAATCACAACATACCTCAAAATGGAATTATGCTTATGGAGAAATCAATTAGACTGCGAACAATGGGCTTAAGCCCATTGTTGAGGTAAATCATTCGTGTTCGTTTTGATTTTTCCATTAGTTTTTGGGCTTGGACGCGAACAAGAGTTTATATGTACGTTTGCACGAACTGCGTCTACCTGGAAAGTTTTATCCTGGATTCTAAAGCATTGAAGGAAATCGCCGAAAAATGGCAGCGTGCTGACGGACGCCGGAAGAAAAACGACGAATAGAGTGTTCTGGGGCATTTGCCCTTTATTTAAGAAAGGTTCGAGAAATGAGCGAGAAATCAACAGCGATTGTGTTATTTGAGCAACAGGAAATTCGCAGGGTAGTATACAAAGGTGAATGGTATTACTCCATCATTGATGTAATTGGTGTGCTTGCGGAAACACAACATCCCAAAACTTACTGGGGGAAAATGAAAGAACGAGATAAGCAATTGTCCCCAAAATGGGAACATTTGAAGTTAGTTGGCAAAGATAAGAAAGCACGATTTGCTGAATGCGCAAACATGGAAGAACTGTTGCGCATCATTCAATCAATTCCCTCTCCTAAAGCCGAGCCTTTCAAGTTGTGGATGGCGCAAGTTGGCAAGGAACGTATTGAAGAATTTGAAGATCCTGAACTTATGGTGAAGCGGATGCGTGAGGACTATTTAGCAAAGGGCTACAGCGAAGAATGGGTCGAAAAACGCATTCGCAGCATCATCATTCGGCAAGAGTTAACCGACGAATGGCTTGAACGCGATGTGAAAGAAGGACGCGAATTTGGTATTTTAACCTCCGAAATTTCTAAGCAAACATTTGGTATCACCCCCAGCGAACACAGCAAAATCAAAAGCCTGAAGAGCCAAAATCTCCGCGACCACATGAGTGACCTTGAGTTGGTCTTCAATATGTTGGGTGAGGCAGCGTCGACCGA
>CALMZT010001119.1 GCA_937870805.1 uncultured Chloroflexota bacterium | reverse complement strand
TGCGCTTTTGCGCGTACAACATTGCGCGATTTGGGTTGGCGGGGAATTATGGACTCCGTTCGCTAAAAAGTTCAGAATGTCAAAGTTCTGGATAACCATAACACTAATCCTTCACACGGCCTTGTTCAATGCGTTCCAATTGCCACTACGCACCTGAACCTGTGAACAAGGGGTTTAAACCCCTTGTTCGAGCCAAATCTGCGTAACGTCGATTCTAACAAAAGCCTGAATATTTCTTAATTATTATATTGTACAACTTTTTTATGACCTTGTGAGATCGAGATTATGAATTTTGTGCAAATTCAGCGCGCTATATATAACGAAACAGAGGCAAAAAGGTTACTTGCGGCTGGCGCTGTTTACTCGTGCTGTGCGGCTTGGATGCAGGCTTCGATGTCGGCAATCGCCTGGGAGTTGTCTTTAAAGAGGATGCCATGAATACCATATTCATTCGCAGCGCTGATTGCTCCTTCACGATCATCTAAAAAGATGACTTCCGAAGGCTGCAAGCCAAGTCGTTCGCAGGTCAAAGCGTAGATGCGTGGATCGGGCTTCTGCATCCCTACTTCATGCGAATAGAGGATGAAGTCACATTTATCTTCAAACTGGTAGGCTTCCTGCTCTTTGCGGCGCGCCCCGACGAAGCTGTTGCTGAGGATGGCAGTTTGATATTTCGGGCGCAGGCTGGCGAAATAGTCGATTAGCTCAATGTTGGGTGTGCCAAGATACTCCTTCCAGATGTCATCCATGAAGGCGTTGACCTGTTCTTCGCTCATGCCCATGATTTCGCCGATGCCTCTATGGACATCCTCTTCGGTGATTGTGCCGATACTGCCCCCTTTCCAGATGTCGTGAAGGCGTTTATCTATTTCGCCGGGTTGTAACCCAAGTTGTGTTTCCCACTTACTCGTTACCCAAAATGGCGGAACGATTTCCAGCACGCCACCAATATCAAACACAATCGCTTTAATCGCCATATATTCCCCCAAAGCAAAAGTATCAGCGATAGATAGCGTAATGTTGAAATGCTGGCTTTGTCAACGACTTCAAAGCTGTTGATAACGTTCGAGGGAGCGCAGCACGTTCTCGCGGCTGCGTTCAAGATGATACTGCTGTGCCTTCAGCGCGTTTTTGACATCGTGGTTCGCCAGATGCTGCAAAATCGCTTCGTGTTCCCCCTGCCCTTCGATGCTGCGGTTCAACGGGCGCAGCGCATAGACACGTGCGATCTGAATGTGGATATTCAGCGAACGATAGAATTCACTGACGCGCGAGTTGCTGCACACTTCAATCAGCGCGAGATGGAAGTTCTGATCGTACTTGATGAAGCTGCGATAATCGAACGTTTCCGCATCCACGCCTACCAATAGCTGTGCGGAACGCCGCAGCAGGTCATGCAGCGCTTCTACCCTTTGCTCCGTCAAATGCTCACTCGCCTGCTGAATCGCCCAATTTTCGACCATTAAGCGCGCGTCAAAGATTTCTTCGTACATCGCGCGATCTAAGGGCGCAACATACGTGCCCACGCGGTTTTTGCTGACGACGAGGCGATCTACTTCAAGGCGCGTGAGGGCATCAAGAATCGGCGTGCGGCTGACACCCAACTCTTCGGCAAGCGCGTTGATGTCCAGCTTGTCGTTGGGCTTCACCTTGCGCTCAATGATTTGCTGCTTCAGCACCTGATAGACTTGTTCGCTGAGACTGGCGGTTTGAATCGGCTTATCCATAGCAGACCATGAAATGTTGCAAGCAAGATTTGCGTGTAATATACTACATTTTAGATTTTAATACAGTCGGGTTTCTTAATATACTTTAGGGAAAGGAGTGCAGAGAACGAAAATCTTGTTTCTCGTCCAAGCACCTTAGTAAATTTTGAATATATGGAGGATTTCATGGTTATCCAGAACTTTTGTATTCTGAACTTTTTAGCGAACGGAGTCCATAATTCCCCGCCAATCCAAATTATGTAAATGAGTACGCGCGAAAGCGCACGAACTCACACTTTTCGGATTTCGTCTGTCCCATTTCATACAAACACGGATGTTGCAGCGTGTTTGTAAGAGAGGCTTTTGCCAATGAGACATCCGTCTATTTTGTCTTGTGAGAACGTCTCACAGGCAAACTATAGTCACGAATCGCAAACTATTCAAGGACTATTTCTCATGCGTCACTTACGTTTGATAATAATTGTTGCCCTTTTGGCTTTGACATTCGGTGTAGTTCATGCGCAGGATGACCAACTGCTCATCGCGGGCGTGGTGTTCCAGAGCGACACCTTCATGCAGACCGTTCAGGCGGGGATGCAAGCCGCCGCTGATGAAGCAGGCGCGGAACTCATACTCGGCAATTCGGAAAACGATCTCGTCACCGAAGCGAGTTTAATCGAAGATTACATTACGCGCGGCGTCGATGCGATTGTCATTACGCCGATTTCATCTGATGGCTCTGTCGCGGCGCTGCGTGCGGCGGCTGACGCGGGTATCACGATCATCTGCTTCAACACCTGCGTGAGCGAAGAAGGGATTGCGTCGGGCTTCTTGGTCACGGAAAACCGCGATCTTGGCACGACAACAGGCGCGGCGGCTGTGGAGTTCATCACCAACGAACTCGGCGGCAACGCGACCATCGGTATCCTCAACTGTGACCAGTTTGAAGGCTGCCCGCCGCGCAAGGAAGGCTTTGTCGAGACCGTGAGCGCGCTGCCGGGTGTGACCATTGTGGCAGATCAACCGGGCTGGATTGCTGACGACGCGCTGCCGGTTGCCGAAGCCATGCTCCAGGCGAATCCTGAAATTAACGTGCTGTGGGCAGCGAACGAAGGCGGCACCGTCGCGGAAGTGCTGGCGGTACAGTCGGCAGGCTTGGCAGGTGAAGTGTTCGTGTTCGGCACGGATATGAACAACCAGATGGCACAGTTCTTGCAAAGCGACGATAACATTCTGCAAGGCGTCACCGGGCAAGCGCCCTACCAGATGGGTTACGATGCACTGAACGATGCAATTGCTGCCCTGAACGGTGAGGAACTTGAACCCGTCACCAACACGCCGACGATCTTCTTCGGGCGCGGCGACGACGAACTGATTAACCTGTTCGTGGAAACCGAAGGCTTGGCAGTCTTTGAAACCGACGAGGCGCTCGACCTCACGGGCATGGGCGAAGGCTTGACCATCGCGGGCGTGGTGTTCCAGAGCGACACGTTTATGCAGACGGTGCAGGCGGGTATGCAGGCGGCGGCGGATGCGTCGGGCGCGGAACTGATACTCGGCAACTCGGAAAACGATCTCGTCACCGAAGCGAGTTTAATCGAAGACTACATTACACGCGGCGTTGATGCGATTGTCATCACGCCGATTTCGTCCGATGGTTCTGTTGCAGCGCTGCGTGCGGCGGCTGACGCGGGTATCACGATCATCTGCTTTAACACCTGTGTCAGTGAAGAAGGCATCGCATCGGGCTTCCTCGTCACCGAAAACAGTGACCTTGGCGCGACAACAGGTGCGGCGGCTGTGGAGTTCATCACTAACGAACTTGGCGGCAATGCGACCATTGGTATCCTCAACTGCGACCAGTTTGAAGGCTGCCCGCCGCGTAAAGAAGGCTTTATGGAAGCCATGAGTGCGCTGCCCGGTGTAACCATTGTGGCAGATCAACCGGGCTGGATTGCTGACGACGCGCTGCCCGTTGCCGAAGCGATGCTGCAAGCCAACCCAGAGATCAACGTTCTATGGGCGGCGAACGAAGGCGGCACGGTGGCGGAAGTCCTGGCTGTGCAGTCGGCAGGTTTGGCAGGCGAAGTATTCGTATTCGGCACGGACATGAATAACCAGATGGCGCAGTTCTTGCAGAGCGACGATAACATTCTGCAAGGTGTGACCGGACAAGCGCCGTACCAGATGGGCTATGATGCGCTGGCGTCTGCGCTCGTCGTGCTCGGCGGCGGCGAAGTCGATGCCGTGACTAACACGCCCACGATCTTCTTCGGGCGCGGTGACGACGAACTGATTAACCTGTTCATCGAAACCGAAGGCTTGGCGCTGTTCGGCGATTAATGACATGCAACATCGTAGGGGCGAACCTATGTGTTCGCCCTATATTAAGGGCAGACACATTGGTCTACCCCTACCAAAACCATGACTATGCTGTAGGGGCAAGACATGTCTTGCCCTTACCTCAAGACCACAACCAAATTGTAGGGGCGCACCTACGTGTGCGCCCTAACGGAACAAACAAATATCTTTGACAAAGATTGCAAATTTTTATGACGCCGATTTTAAAACTAGAGCACGTTTCCAAAATTTACCCCGGTGTGGTGGCGCTGGATGATGTCGATTTCTCGCTCGACGCGGGCGAGGTACGCGGTCTGCTGGGCAAAAACGGCGCCGGCAAATCCACGCTCATCAAAATCCTCAGCGGCGCGGTCATCCCTGACAGCGGCACGATCACCGTAGACGATCAGCCTGTTGTCATGCACAGCACGCGCGACGCCTTCCATCACGGCATCTACACCGTTTATCAGGAAATGAGCCTCGTGCCTGCGCTCAGTGTTGCCGAAAATATCACACTCGGACGCTGGCAGAAAAAGAACCTGTTCGGTTTTATCCCGACAATTGACTACGGCGCGGTGCGCCGCATCGCCCAAAGCGCGCTCGATGAATTGGAAGTGAAACTTGACCTCGACACCCCTGTTTCACGCTTGAGCATCGCCCAGCAGCAAACCGTCGAAATCGCCAAAGCGCTGTCATTTAACCCGCGCGTGTTTGTGCTTGATGAACCCACGAGTTCGCTGGCAGATCATGAGGTGCAAGCGCTGCATCGTATCGTGCGGCGGCTGGCGGAACAAGGGCGCGCCATCATCTACGTCACACATCGCCTGCAAGAAATCCCACACATCGCGCACACCGTTACCGTGCTGCGCGATGGCAAAAGCGTCGGCACAATAGCCGTAAAAGAAGCCACTTCGGAACGCATCGCCAATATGATGATTGGCTTCGATTGGCAGCGTGTCCACCGCGAACGCAGCACCAGCACACAGGATGTCAAACTTGCCGTGCGCAATCTATCGCGCGCAGGCGTTTTGCACGACATCTCGTTTGAGGTGCGCGGCGGCGAAGTGTTAGGCATCGCAGGTTTGTTGGGTTCGGGGCGTACTGAACTGTTGCGCGCCATCTTTGGACTTGACCCTATCGACAGCGGCACGGTGATCGTCAACGGACACGAAGTCACGCATCCCACGCCCGCGCTGATGAAGATCAACGGCATGGGACTGACACCTGAAGACCGCAAGCGACAGGGACTCATTCTGTCGAGTTCGGTGCAAAGAAACATGACGATGGCGTCGTTAGATCGTGTCAGCGAATACGGCTTGCTGCGGCTGACCAATGAAAAGAATTTGGTGCAAAAAATGGTTGATCTGATTTCGATCAAGACGCCGAGCGTGAGTGTCAAAGTCGGCACGCTCAGTGGCGGCAACCAGCAGAAAGTCGTCATCGGCAACTGGCTCAACAACCAGCCGTCGGTATTGATGATGGACGAACCCACGCGCGGCATTGATATTCAGGCAAAAGAACAGATTTTTGAACTCATGCGCAGTTTAGCCAAGCAGGGGCTGGCGGTGCTGTTCGTGTCGTCGGAAATCGAGGAAGTGTTGGACGTATGTGATCGCATCCTGATTATGAAAGATGGGCGCATTATCGGTGAAACGCTGCCCAGCGAAGTCAACTTAGAGCAATTATTAAGCCGTGTCATGGCAGAGGAAACTCATGGTTAGCACCCAAAAAGAAGCGTTAGCGACGAGCGAACAACCTCATGCAGCCTATCGCGCAACCCAGTTTATCCTGCAATCGGGGCTGCTCATCGCCGTCATTTTATTGTTTATCGTGCTGTCGATTATCGCGCCCAATTTTCTTTCTGAACGCAATATTTTGAACATCCTGCGCGCCGTTGCCTTCAACGGCATTATCGCCTGCGGCATGACGTTCGTCATTATTTCCGGCGACATTGATGTGAGCGTTGGCTCGGCAATCGCGTGGTCATCGTCGCTGTTAGGCGTGCTGGCGATTAAAAATGGCTGGAATCTGGAAGTCGCCATCGTGTTTGTGCTCATTCAAGGCATCCTTATCCATCTCGCAGCGTCGTATATTCGCGTCAGGTGGAATGTGCCCGCGTTCGTGGTGACGCTGGCGCTGTTCATCAGTTTGCGCGGCGCGGCGCGGCTCATCACCAATGCCTACCCTGTCACCCCGTTTCCTGATTATTTTAGCTTTATCGGCGGCGGCTTCATCCTCGAAGGCATCCCGTTTTTGTCGCGTGGTATCCCTGTGCCTGTGGTGATTATGCTGACGACATTTGCGATCTTTTATTTCATCAGCATTCGCACGGTGTTCGGGCGTTCGGTATACAGCGTTGGCGGCAACGAAGAAGCGGCGCGGTTGTCGGGCATTCCCGTGTGGCGCACGCGCATGACGATCTTTGCGATCACGGGCTTTCTGGCGGCGTTGTGCGGCGTGCTGATCTCGTCGCGCATCATGTCCGGCGCGTCGAATATCGCGGAAGGTCTGGAATTTGAAGTCATCGCAGCAGTGATTATCGGCGGCACGAGCTTAAGCGGCGGACAGGGATCAATTATCGGAACATTTCTTGGCGTGATCTTCATTGGGCTGTTAGGCAACGGCATGGTGCTCTTGGGGATACAGAGCTTTGTGCAGGAGATCATTCGCGGCTTTATCATTTTGTTCGCCGTGCTCATCAGCATCTGGCAGAACTCACTGCAAAAGCGCGTCGGCGCGGTAGCCGAAGCAAAAACATAACCAGATGTTGATAGGTTTATGCATCGTAGGGGCGCACCAATGTGTGCGCCCTATATTTGGGCGAACACGCAGGTTCGCCCCTACAGTAGCGTGCGCTTTCTGTAGGGACAAGGCGTGCCTTGTCCGTCAAAGCATATTTTCTGCATAAGGTGAGATTATGAAACTCGGACTCGGACTCTATCGGCACATGCTGACGCGCGACAACTTCATCTTCGCCAAGCAGGCAGGCGCAACGCATATCGTCGCGCATCTGGTGGATTATTTCAGCCATGACCCACGCTTGCCCGCGACGACGGACGAAGGCTGGGGCATGGCGGGCGCGCATGACCATGTATGGACATTGGAGTCGCTCCGTGAACTCAAAGCCAGCATCAACGCTGAAGGCTTGGAACTCGAAGCCATTGAAAATTTTGATCCTGGTCATTGGTACGATGTGCTGCTCGATGGTCCGCGCAAGCAATGGCTGGATTACGAATCGCTGTTGCAGGATGCGGGCGAATCGTTCACGCG
>CALMZT010001118.1 GCA_937870805.1 uncultured Chloroflexota bacterium | reverse complement strand
ATCATCAATTCCTCCGTTTGCTGCTGTTCGTTGTGTAAGAATGGATTAGGAATAGGATTACTCATGATAAAGCTGCTTATCAGAGAGTAATTGCCTGTTGATAATTGTCCATATCATGGAAATGTCAGGGTTTGAGTGTGATGATGACCCGAAAACGGGCGAGGAAAAAGAGTTGACGTGAGCGCGCCTGGAAGAGGTCATTCGCATAACTTCATGCGAATGCCGTGCTTTTAAAAACCGCCACTCCTGGCGGTTAGTCAGCGCGCCCACGCGGGCATCTGTCGTTAAACGGACGCGGGTGCCCTATCGAAAATCAAGTTGCCTTAAGGATACATCGTATGGCTGATTACGACAAGTATTTGGTTTTACCTACTTCCGAATTGAGGAAGTTGATTGAAGGCCATAAGCAGGAGTTCGGTACCCTCGAAGCATTGTGCATCGATCTCTGTGGCGGAGTCGACGCTGCCGGGCGGATGCTGTACCGCCTTCTGGGCTGGTGGCAGAAGTCCCGTCATCCGGAAGGCTGGGTGTATAAGTCGCACGTCGATTGGTACGCCGAGCTGCGTATCCAGGAGAAGCAGTTGCCCAAAGCCAACGCGGCGCTGGCGCTGGCAGGTGTAGAAACCAGGCTGCTGAAGGGGCGTCTGCCGTCGCCGTGCAAACACTACCGCCTGCTGCCGGACCAATTCGCGGCAGCGCTGGCGCGGCTGCTGCGTCTGGACCTGACCTGGCTCAAAAATTTTTTGCTGCCGTTTGAGAAATCCATTGCCCTAAAAATGGAGAGTCGAAACCCCCAAAACAGGCAAATCGAAATGCCCGGTTTGGGCACTCCCACAGCAGGATCTACAACAGACTCTTCGAGTCTTCACAACAGGAATTTAAACAGCAAACAGCAGGCTGCTGCTGGTGCTGATAAATCTCTCCACGACTCCGGTGAGCAGTCGATTCCCGAAGGCGTCCAGGAAGGACACCCACCTGTTCATGAAAACGCGGCGCACGGGGGCGACACCCCATCCCCCGTTTCCGCCGCCCCCCTTCCCCAGCAGGTAGAGATCCTGACAGGTTCACCTTACAGGCTAGACAAGAATGTTGCGTGGGCCTATGTCGAGAAGTATGGCACTGCGCGCGCTGAATTCTGCGCAGAGGAAGCCATTCGGCGCGGGAACCACCCGGCGGGCATGTGGCGCTACTTCCTGGATACTGGCTGGTACAAGGATGTGCCAGAACAGCCCATGCACCAGAATGACGACGTGAATCATGCGACCTCAGCCGAAGACATCACCCTCACGCGCGAGGAACTTGAAGCGGAATGGCGTCGCCGTCATCCTGAGCCGAAGCCCGCAGCCGCCGCGCTATCCGGGGCGGCTGCCCAATGGCGATCTGCCTTTGCGCAGCTTGAAATCCAGATCGATCAAGCCAATTTTGAGACCTGGCTGAGAGACGCGCAGTTCGTCGATTTTGAGCACGGCGAGGACGGCGCGCCGGGCACGTTCGTCATCGGCGTGCGCAACAACTATGCACGCGACATGCTCACCCATCGGCTGTACAGCAGTGTGCAGCGCGTGGTGGCTGACAGGGTGGGCAGCGACGTGGAACTGCGTTTTGAGGTGCAGGGCAAACGGCGCGATGACGGGCAGGATGAGATGCCGCTGTTCAAGATCCTGGCGAACCCGCGTCTGTATAAGCTGCACACGATGACCGACGAGGAATTAGCGGAGGCTTTAAACGTTCCCGTTGTGGGGACGTAAGTAGCGCCGATTTGGCGCGGAAAGGTTTTGTTGTGAGAGTGATTGCAGTCACCAATCGCAAGGGTGGTGTGGGAAAAAGCACCATCGCGGCTCACCTGGCGGCAGGGCTGGCGACACATGGCCTGAACGTGTGTCTGATGGATACTGATTCGCAGGGCAATGCAT
>CALMZT010001117.1 GCA_937870805.1 uncultured Chloroflexota bacterium | reverse complement strand
GACTTACGTGCAGCGTGTGATACGGCGCTATGCGGAATTGATCGAGCATGAACTATTCGGCGACGTGATGGGCATCCAGGATGCCGCCTTGTATTTGGAAACGAGTGTCATTGCGCTGAACAAAGCGATCTATCGCGCGGGCGCATTGAAGGCACAGAAGCTGGGGCACGATCTAATGTTCACGCGCCAGCAGTTGGATGAGTACAAGGCGACACGCAAAGTGGGTAGACCGAAGCAAAAAGTGCTCCAGGCTGAGGAGGAATAAACGCGATGCCCCGACTCGTCATCGGGGCATTTTCATTATCCACACCACGCAATTTTTTGACAGGTCGCACTGGGCTTCTATAATTACTAAAAACAAAATAGAGGGGGTTTTTATGAAATTTCGTTCACGCTTTTTTGGTGTCCTGTTTATCCTCGCACTGCTTTGGACGTGTGGGGGCGTTTGGTACGTCAACGGAATCGCAGCGCGCCTGCACAACGAAAATACACAGGAATTTGAATCCAGCAGTCAGCGCGCGGCAGCAAACGTCGGAACGGCGACGGGTGCAACATTATTTTACGCCATTGTGCTGTGTACAGGGATTCCAGCGCTCTTGCTGTTCGGCTTGCTCTCGTGGCGGAACAGTGCGGGGTTGCGCAGAGAACAGATGCATAAAGAGCAACTTGATGCTCTGAAGGGCAGTAAGGCATAACCCCTGCCCCTTGCGCGTAAATCAAAAGGGGCGACTCCTTTTGCCGCCCCTGGTTTATTGAACGATAGCTCACCCGTGCTAGTCGCCTGATGATAGCCAATATCTGACGTGTTTTGCAGTCATCCACTGGATTTTTACAGCATCTTCCGTCGAGTCTAAGTCGGTCAAACCGAGAAAGCCGACAAGCTCTGCGATGATTAACGCTGCCGCCGCGTCTTCAGCAAAGGGGCTGCGCAACTCGTGACGTTCAGCAATGGCGCGGGCTTCAGTCTGAATCAATGAGCGCAGTTGAGGGACGATTTTGTCGGCTAAGCTGTTGACAATTTCACGGTCTAATTCATCATAATCGTGATGGATAAGATTCTTGAGAACGATATTTTCAGCCACGTGAGTTCTCCTTAAGAGCTAAATGATTTGCAAGTCGTGTGTAACCCTCGCCGTTGACGATCTCAGCTTCAGTGAGCACTAACAGCGGTATGCCGTCATAGTTCAGCGCAGCCGCTTTGCGGGCATCGCGCTTGATTGCCTTCTCATCTTCGTGCCAATACCTCCCCTGTACTTCAATCGCCAACCGCCCGCCCTCGCACATGAAATCGACGAGTCCTATCCAGCCGTCGCCAGTGTGTAGGGGATATTCGCGCTCATAGAACACGCCAAGCTCGATGAGCCACGCCTCTACTGTGCGCTCTAGACAGGACGGTTTTTTAAGCCGCGATTCGCGTATCAGCCCGATGAGGAATGAACGCCCGTATTTGCGCAGCGTCGCCCGTCCGCCCTTGCGCGCCTTGATGCGCTGGCTGCATTCTTCGCACATTTGGACTTTTTGAGCGGAGTCGGCGCGGATTTCCCATTGATGCCCACATGAACAAACGGCGATGAAATAGGTATCTTGGCGATACTGCCCCTTCACCATGCGCCGTGCGCGAATGGGATTTTCGAGATCAACGTTGACGGTCATGACGCACCGCCCTGCTCAGCAGCGTCGTGCCTACATAACCAACCCTTGTGCTGAGTTACCTTGCCATTGGCAACGGCTGACATGGTGCTGCTACTCAGATTGTTTTCACGACAGAACTTTGAGAGATTGACAACAAACGGGGCTTTAGCCCGCCGCAAGCCACTGGGTTTTAACCCAAGTGGTTAGGCGCTTTTGGCTTGAGCC
>CALMZT010001116.1 GCA_937870805.1 uncultured Chloroflexota bacterium | reverse complement strand
CAAGATTTTCACCTTTCAGGTGATGCGCTGTGCAAGCCATCGTATGCGCCAACTCAAGACGTTTGAAATACGCTCCACGCAAATTAGCAATGCGGCGTTCTTGACGATCATCTTGGATGAATCGCCACAAAATCCAACAGTAGAGGCTGAAGTAGCGGGCGTGATCTGTAACAGTAATGATGCTTGGTAGTAAATCCCCCTGATAGTTCGCAGCAGCGGTTTCTATGCTGAGATGGTCTTCGCCGACAACATTTTGATTAGTAATGCGCTCTGTCCATTGGGGAACTGGAATCATTAATCACTCCTTACTCGCAATAATCAATAAGGATGTAAACAACACATTTCCGTGATGAATTATGAACTTAGGGTATACACTTTCAACACTTCATCTCCATAGTGATTAATCACCTTCACCGCAATGCGTCCGCTTTCTGGACGCTCAAATGGCATACTCTGTGTGCTATAGAGCGCTTGCCACGCATCCTCATTGATTTCCGCCTTGAGCGCGCGTTTGAGGTTGTCGTAGGCATCATCCTTGCCCAAGAAATAAGCGTGACGCACAAAGAAACTTTCATCGTTGTACGCCGTGTCGATGAACCAGCAGGCGATGTCTTCCACGTTGCTCGGACGAAGCTGCCCCGTCGTGGGGTCATAAATGTCCAATCCGCGAATATCCACGATATAACGCCCATCCGCTTGCTGCTCGATACTCAAATCTGGCTCGCCGAAGATTGTGAACAGGTTCGCGCGGTCAGTCTGCTTGAGGACGCTGCCCATCATCAAATCAGAGTTCATACGCGCGATCTGGACATCAAGCTGACCGTAGCGCTTGGCCTCTTCACTTGCCGCTGCATCGAAGGCAAAGTCGCAGATCAGC
Source organism: uncultured Chloroflexota bacterium (assembly GCA_937870805.1). Classification (GTDB taxonomy): domain Bacteria; phylum Chloroflexota; class Anaerolineae; order Aggregatilineales; family Phototrophicaceae; genus JACAER01. The sequence goes on along the minus strand of CALMZT010001116.1, from coordinate 1,137 downwards.
AGCAAATCGTAGCCGATGCCGCGCACCGCTTCTTTCGCTGCTTCTTTAATCTGCCGTGCGCCGACAGTGCCATGCCGCTGCCGATGCTCACCGCCGCCCGTTTTTCTTCTCCATTGGCGTCGGGATAAGTGCCGACAGCGTGCAGCCAAGTCCCTGCGAACGGTTCGAGCGCGTTGAACTTTAGACGTTCCTCGCGGCGTGTGTTTTGCACCCCAGCGATACGCAGATTGTCGATCACCATTTGCTCGTAGCTGCCGATGTTCGCCATCTCCTGCCGCGCAGCAGCCTCAGCATAACCAGGCTCGAGGATGCGATGGGGCGACAAACTCTCCACCGTGAACGCACATGTCACGCGGATTTTGCGCTTGTCTTCGTAGGGGCAATCATAGAGGATTTCGCATTCGCTGTTGCGCTGGATGCTCTCGTCGATTTTCTGCTGACGTTCGCGCCGTCCCTGCCAGTATTCGTCCAACACCTTTTGCACTTCACGGTTGGTGTGGGGTAGTTCGCGCGGAATTTCCCATTCTTCTCAATTTTTGCCGAGTGTTTGGTTCAACCATGCGTGTCGTTCTTCAAGATACGACTGCCAGTGTTCATGGATGAGGTCAATCTCCTCATTTCTCGCAATATCGCTCAACATGATATGTTTCACACGCTCATACACGAAACCCTGCTTGACATCGTAGTTGTGGTGGCGGGCTTCCTGCAAAACACCTGTAACTTCCATATCCTTCTGTGCGCCTTCGGGCGAATCCGCCAGCAGGGAATAAGGATAACGCGCGCTCATCAGCCGTGTGCGTGCCAATGCCAGCGACACCCGTGAAGTATCGATGCTAATCCAGCGCCGTCCCCATGGTTCAGCGACATATGCCATTGTACCGCTGCCCATTGTTGGATCAAGTACAAGATCGCCGGGATCAGTGGTCATCAGTAGACACCGTTGTACAGCTTTCACGTTAGTTTGTACAACATATATACGTTCAGATGCATCAAATCCCCATCGTGTGTCTAACCAAAGATTTGACACAGGCACAACAGGAAAATCATTCATGTAACGTACATCAATACCTTCGCCAAAAATGAAGGGATGTAGGGCTTTTGAGGTAGAGTAGTTGTCAACCAAAACAAACGACTCAG
>CALMZT010001115.1 GCA_937870805.1 uncultured Chloroflexota bacterium | reverse complement strand
AAACGCGGCAAGCCTGCGCCGGATGTATACCTGCGCGCGGCGGAGAAACTGGGCGTCGCTCCTACGGATTGCCTCGCACTGGAAGACAGCCCCAACGGCGCACGGGCTGCGATTGCTGCCGGGATGCTGTGTTACGCCGTGCCTGATCTCACGCACACGCGCCCCGAAGCCTTTGAAGGCATTACACCGCACGTCTTCACCAATTTGCACGACGTTCTTAACCAAGTGCTTGCCAATGGTGTTGTGCTCACCAATGGAATAAATTAGCAACTTTCCACCTGAGGCAAGGAGTCTCCGCATGGCTGGTAACAACGTTCGCGCTTATATCGCTGTCATCGTGTTCGCGGTGCTGCTGCTGATCGTTGTCGCCGTCGGCATTCAGCAGGGTTGGGCGATCTTCCAGCGTCCAGAACGCGGCGTGTCGTTCAATGCTGCCGTGCTCAACGAAAATGCCTTGAATGAGGGCGTTGTTGATCTGGCAGGCGTCGATTTAGACCTTGCGCTGCTGCCGCCCAGTTCCAGTGAGGAAAGCCGCGCACTGACGATAGAACTCACCAGAATGCGAACGTATCTGCGCGCTGACGATCCGGCGCTGCAAACGGACTCGGTGATCGTATGTATTGAAGAAATCAGCTTCGGTTTGAATGCCGCTGACGCCTCTACGTTTTACTTCTTCATTGGAGACGATTTCAGAGAAGACATACCCGAATGTCTCACCGTTGTCCTTGACCCCACGCAGCAAGTCACAAATTCCTTTGGCGATGTGGAACTCGACGGGCTGTATCCTGTCACCTGGGAGTTCGCTGACAAGCGTATCGTCATCGACAACCCCGACTTTGTGTCGCTCAACTTCTGGTATCCGTATGATGGGTTCACTATTCATCCGGTGATGCAAGTGTCGTACTTCATTTTGACGGATGACGCAGAAGGAATCCCGTTGAATTTCGGCACGCTGACGCCATTTCTAAGCTGGGAATACCGCACGTCGGGGTCGCGCCTGTGGGACATCAACATGAGCGCGACAACGCAGGAATATGATGGCAATGGCAACTTGGACTTGTATCCCGGCAAGTATGAGCAGATCACACTCGAATTGCAGCGCCCGCTGCTTTATCGACTGGTTTTGCCATTCTTCATTGTGATGATGGTGCTGCTGATTGGCATGGTGCCGCTGTTAGGAGACCGCGATACGCTGGTCGATATTTGCGCGGCGATGCTTTTCGGCATCTTCGGTCTCAAAGGGATTTTGGGTCCCGCCGAAGCGATGGGGCAAACGGTGCTTGATATTTCGCTGATCGGACTGTATATCGTGCTGGCGTTTGCGGCGTTCCTGTTTTTCGTCAATAAGCTGCTGGCGCGCGGACGTGATAAAGAGGCATAAATTGAAGGGAAGGAGACTATCATGAATACGACTAAAATTGCAGATTTAACGGTAGATGAATTGACAGTGTTAATTCGGAACGTCGTGCGGGAAGCCTTGGAAGAACACGACCAAGCGAAGCTGATTGACCAGCGTGCGATTTTGGACATCCCCCCGCTGAGTGTTGGACCATGGCCCGAAGGACTCAAACTTCTCAGCCGTGAGGAGTATTATGGCGACGACGAACGATAAAATCTTTTGCGATACCAATACAATTATTCGCTTAAATGTTTTAGAAACACCGGAACACCAGCAGGTAAAAGCAGCGTTTGATCAGTTGGTAAATAATAAGGCAGAGTTATGGATTAGTCGGCAGGTTATCCGCGAATTCTGCGCTGTGCTTACCCGCCCGCAGACGTTTATGAAGCCGCCGACATCGGCTGTTGTTTCAGCGCGGGTTAAAACTTTTCTACCCATATTTCATATTGCTGATGAAAATGCGCAGGTAGCGGACAGACTACTGACCCTGATGGAAACTATACCTGTTGGCGGCAAGCAAGTACACGATGCTAACATCGCTGCGACGATGCAGGCCTACAGTATCAAGCGGCTATTCACGCTCAATCCGACAGATTTCACACGCTTTTCTCAGTTTATCGACGTGATGACACTGGAAGACATTTTGCAGGACAAATAAAGATTGATGCGTGTCTTCATTCTGCTGTTGATGTTCATGTTGTGCACGTCCACGCCTGTTCGCGGAGCGCAAGTGCTGTGTGACCCGTACATCACCCCTTCTAGCTACGTGACGTATGGGGATCGCTACGTGCGTGAACTCAACTTCGAGTTGGCAATGTACAGCTACACCTGCGCTGTACAAGGCGATGAGAATAATATTCAGGCACGCAAGGGGCTGGTGATGCTGTATATCAAGCGTGGGGATGTGGAGATGGCGCTGCTCGAACTGCGACAGATTGGCGAGTAGTCGTCTATAATAAACGCAGCAATGTAGATTGGAGAACATGATGGTACTGGAAGTCAAACCGTTAACCTCAGCAGAATTTGATGCGTTCGTGGAATTACCTGAAAACGCCGACAAGCTGTTTGAGTTCGTCGCAGGGGAGATTGTCGAAGTGCCTTCAAATGCCGCAGCGTCTGAATTTTCATCCCGCGTAAATGGTTTTTTCTTTATTTATCTTTTAGCAAATCCCATCGGTCACTTGACGGGTGAGGCGGGCGGCTACATGGTGTTTGGGGAACGTTATGCGCCTGATGTGGCGTTCATTTCTAAGGCAAAACAGCCGGAACTGGCGAAACAGGGCTACAATCCCAATCCGCCTGATTTAGCCGTTGAAGTCGATTTCCCATCGACGGTGAGATCACAACAAATATTGCGTGTAAAAATTCATAACTACGTGATGGCGGGCACAGTGGTATGGCTCATCCTACCCGAAACGAAAACCGTTGAGGTGTACAAACCTGGACACCCGATGAAACTGTACAAAATAGGTGACACGTTGGACGGTGGCGATGTGCTGCCGGGCTTCACGCTGGCGGTGAAAGATATTTTTCTTAGCAAGGGAGAATAGATCATGAAAACCATCGAAACGGAAGTCACTATCACCGCTGAAGGACAACTTGTCGCACATATTGCCACAGCAGAAGTTCCACCGGGACATTATCGAGCAGTCGTAGTCCTTGAGGCTCAATCTATCGCTGAAGATGAGATTGAGGATTTCCCGGTGATTGACGTAGGACCGTGGCCCGAAAACCTGTCGCTGCGACGTGAGGATCTGTATGGCGAAGACGAGCGTTAGAACACCGATCTTTATAGACACAAATGTTTTAGTATCGTCAACTATCGCCACTGCACCCTTTCATGCAAAGGCTCTTACACTTGTTCAAGGTTATTTGCGGAAAAAGACACAGCTTTGGATTAGTCGTCAGGTGCTACGCGAGTACGTGACTGTGCTGACTCGCCCACAAGTTTTCGCCAATCCCATCCCTATCAATACGGTCATTGCACAGGTAAACTTTCTTCAAAAACGTTTCCAAATTGCCGATGATACTGCACAAGTAACCGAAAAACTGATGCTATTGATTCAGAAAATCCCAATTGGCGGCAAACAAGTCCATGATGCCAATATCGTCGCTACCATGCAGACTTATGATATAAAACAACTGCTCACCAACAACGTTGCCGATTTCAATCGTTTTGCACAATTCATAACGATTATTCCGCTGTAGTAAATTGGCTATTGATAACTAAGGACTCGCCTTTGAACGCATTTCACATTCTCGTCGCTACGGATTTGACTGAACAGAGCATGAACCTGCTGCGCGCAGCAGAAGGAGTCGAGGTGCAAACCGTCGCGCCCAAAACCGCCGCTGTGCGCGCGGGACTCAAAAGCGCACACGCCCTCATTGCCCGTGATGAGGTGCTGCTCGATGGCGAATTGCTCAACAACCGCGAAGCTACGCCTTGCCTGCAAGTGATCGCCCGTGTTGGCACGAGCCTCAGCGGCATTGACATCGAAGCCGCTACCGGGCGCGGTATCATCGTCATGAACACGCCGGGCACTAACGCCATCGCTGCGGGAGAGCATACAATCACGTTGATGCTGGCTCTCAGTCGCAAACTCATTACCGCGCACAACAGCCTCAAAGAAGGCTGGTGGTTACTAGACCGTAAACGCCAAGCAGGCACGCAGCTTCACGGCAAAACGCTCGGCTTGATTGGCTTGGGGCGCGTTGGGCGTATCGTGGCGCAACGCTGTCTCTCGTTCGGCATGACAATCATCGCGCATGACCCCTACGTGCCAGAAGACGAAACGGGCGACGAACGCATCACGCTCGTCGGGTTGAAAGAACTGCTCCAGCGCAGCGATTTCGTCAGCCTTCATGTTCCCGCCACGCCAGAAACGCGCGGCTTGCTGAACAAAGCCAATATCGCGCTGATGAAATCCGGCGCGCGCCTCATCAACACTGCGCACGGCAGCCTCATCGATGAAGCCGCCGTTGTGGATGCGCTGAAAGAGGGTACACTCGCAGGCGCAGCGATTGATGTCTACGGCGAAGAACCGCCTTACAACAGCGCACTCATCGGACTCGACAACGTGATCCACACGCCGCATGTCGGTGATAATACTGTTGAGGCGATGCAAGACCTGTCGATTCAAATCGTGCAGCAGGTGGTAGATGCGCTGCGCGGCACGGATTACCGCAACGTCGTCAATATGCCCTTTCTGCCGGGTGTCGATTTCGAGTCGATGCGCCCCTATCTGTCGCTGGCGGAGCAAATCGGCAGAGTCGCGCACATCCTCGCGCGCCATCCCGTGCGGCGTGTGGCGGTTGAGTTTCGCGGCGAGGAAGTGTCAGGCTTGGTGAAACCGCTGACTGTCGCGTTGCTCAAAGGCTTGCTTGCGCCTGTGCTGGGCGATACCGTGAGTTACATCAACGCGCCGCTGCTGGCTCAAGAGCGCGGAATGATCGTTTCCCAGGTGAAGGGGTTAAAGACACGCGATTACAGCAACCTTGTGTCATGCCAGGTCACGCTGGAAGATGGGGAGGAATTCGTCATGGCGGGCACACTGCTTGATCGCAAAGAACCCTACATCACACAGATCAACGAATACCGCCTCAACTTCGTACCCGAAGGACATCTGCTCATCATGGGCAGCTATGATAAGCCCGGTGTGATCGGGCGCGTCGGTACGTTGATGGCAAACAACAGCATCAACATCGCTAGTTGGCAAACCGGACGCTCACAGCCCGGCGGCAACACACTCACGGTGCTAACGCTCGACCAGCCGCTGCCCGATGCGCTGCTGGAAGAGCTGCGCGCGCAGGATTTTGTGCGTCACGCACACCAGATAGCTCTGTAGTCCGCTTGCCAAAAGGGGAGTAATACGTTATCAGTGATGAGTACGAGTAGAGATGAATTTCACATAATCCAGTGATGAAGGGGGTTTACGGACAAGGCGTGCTCTGTCCCTATATAAAGACTTGTCCACTGTTGGGATAAACATCGTTCGCGCGTCGTTCGCACAATCCTTTCCACTTTTCACTTTCGACTTTACTTTCAGGAGTCTACCATGCGCCACCTGTTTACGATTGTTTGCGCTCTGCTGCTTGTCGCCATCCTTGCTGCCTGTCAGGCTGGCGCGACACAAACTGTGCCGACACTTGCCTCCACCAATACACCTGCCAGCCCACAGCCGACGGTCACGCTGCCGGCTGATCAAGGACCCGAAGAAGGCACAGTGCGCCCGACGGATGTTGCGCCAGGCGCCAACCCGACGGCGACGATTGATCCCACCCTTGCCGCCACGATTGAAGCGATTAACCAGGCTGCCGCCACGTCCGGCGCAGCGGGCGCACCGTCGATTGAGCCACCCGCTGTTGGGACGATTCAGTCACCGCCTGCCACCGAAGATGTTGACGTGGGATTAATCTTTGACGAAATCTATTTCACGCAAACGGGAGGGAGGGGAGACATACCCCTTGTGATTCGCATCTTCAGTGATGGGCGCGTGCTGCGCGACGATCAGCCGTATCAAATCACGCAAGAGGAAGTGAGAGCCATTGACGATATCCTAGACGAGATCGACTACTTTGGGATGCAAGGCACATTTACATCGTCAGGCGGCAACCCCAATGCTTACACTTACGAACTCAGCATCGCACGCGGCGATGATACGCGCAACATTGTCGCCGAAGATGGACTGATTCCGCCGGAACTGATGGAGTTATTCTCGCTGCTGCTGGAAGCGGGTCTCAGCCGCCCCGGCGCTTAAACATACCTTTTATGTTGGGGCGTAAGTCCTATGCCCCAACCTTAATTCCATGACACCAGTTCGTTAATCGTCCCCAGTGCCCGCGTGACTTCAATGTTAGCGCCGCGCGGATGCAGCTTCTCCGCGGCCGTCGGGCTGGAAACCAGCTCGAAGGCGATGCCGACCGGGTATTCCCCCTTGCGAAACGCCACTTTGCCGTTGGCGTCGGTCGGCAGACCGGAAGCGGTCCCCAGGGCCAGCACATCGAAGCGGGTAAAGGCCTTCCGGGAGCGATCGTATTCCAGGTAGCCGAGAAGGGCCGGCTGGTACACGGCGGGCTCATCCCGGCCTTGCTGTTT
>CALMZT010001114.1 GCA_937870805.1 uncultured Chloroflexota bacterium | reverse complement strand
TTCGCGCGTGCCCTAGCGCCTTTAGTGCGCTTACCGCATTTTCAACTCAGCCTCTCGGCTTTAGCCAGAGGCGGCACACTTCTATTTCATATTGACCGCTGATAGCAATTTCAGAAGACGTTAAACATGCGCTTACATTTCACACTGCATTAAAGGTTCAAAAGGAACGCAAATACGCCCCTTTTTCTGCTATGCTTTCTCTCAGAAAAAGGAGTGTCTATGTCCTATCTTCAGCTAACAGCTAACGACTGTCGACTATCGACTGAGCAACAGCCAACAACTAATAACCCTGTAAATCTCCTGATGCCTTACTGTTTTTTCGACTTACATTTAACTTTCATGTTAGGACAAGGTTTGAAACGCAAAATTTGTTGTACTTGCGCTCCCTTTATTACCCAAGCACCTAATGAAACGCTACTCTGGTAAACGTGTTTTTGCAGGCTAAAATTTGAGTCATTGCTTCGCTAACTACCCTTTTAGCGCCTAACCCGCGACCTGCGTTTCCGGCTTATTCTGCAACACCGCTTCAATGCGCTCGTTGATTTCATCCGTGATTTTGATGTCCAGCGCCTTCAGGTTCTCGTCCACTTGATGCGGCTTGGTTGCACCCGTAATCACGCTGCTCACCACCGGATTCTTCATCGCCCACGCCAGCGCTAGTGCTGCGGGCGTCACGTCGAGTTCCTGTGCCAGTGCCGTAATGCCGCGCGCTTTTTCAAGGCGGTCTTCGCTGATTTGCGAACTGAACCAGTCGAGGCTCGTGGCACGGCTGTCGTCGGGCACGCCATTGTTGTACTTGCCCGTCAGCACGCCCTGCGCCAGCGGACTCCACACCACCAACCCGATACCCAGTTCCGCGCACGTCGATTGCAGTTCACCTTCGACTCCCGCGCGGTCTAGCATGTTATACAGCGGCTGCTCCGTCACCGGGCGATACAGGTTGAAATTGTTGGCAATCTGCACGGCGGTACGGATTTGCCCCGCTTCCCACATGCTCGTGCCCCAGTACAGGATTTTGCCCTGATGCACCAGGTCATCCAGCGCGCGCACCGTTTCTTCCACAGGTGTATCGGCATCGAAGCGGTGGCAGAAGAACAGGTCGACGTAATCTGTGTCGAAGCGTTTCAGCGACTTATGCACTGATTCCATGAGGTGCTTGCGCGACAAGCCCTTGTCGTTCACGTTGTCACTCATGGGCCAATACGCTTTGGTGCTGATGACCAGATCGGTGCGGTTGTAGTCCTTGATGACTTGCCCGACGACTTCTTCAGCTTTGCCACGCGCATAGGCATCGGCAACGTCGATGTAGTTGATGCCGACTTCTACCGCCCTGCGCAAACAGTCCGCCGAATTGTCGAACTCCATGCGGCTGCTGCCATACGTCAGCCACGCGCCAATCGAAATTGTGCTGACTTGTAACCCCGTGCTGCCTAATCTGCGATATTCCATAGAACCTTATCCTTTCTGAAATGATGTTTGCGATGAGTATAGAAAATTTTGCGCCGCTTTCCCACATTGAATAGAGGCGTCCAAACGACGCCTCTATAGTCATTTTTGGTAGATGCGATGTGGTTTAGTCTCCCGCAGGCACTTCAGTAGACACTAGCGCGAAAGTCGGTGTTCCCACTGTACCAATCACCGCCAGCAGATAATTCTTCCCACGATCCAGTCCTAATTCCTCGAAGGACAGCAGCGCGCGCCCGTTATCTTGCTGCGTGATTTCAAGGTCATATACGCCGATGTCCAGCGTGCGGATTGCCACGCCGTCGTTCGCAGAAGGTTCTTCCGAGATACCCAACGCCGCTGCCTGACCCGGATACGTTAGACCCCCGATCAACAGGTTGCCACCTGACAACTGCACATTCAGCGGCGGCGCATCCGGGATGCCATCAAACACTGTCAGGCGTGCGGTATCCGGCGGTAGCGGTCTAAAGTCTTCCATAATCGGCTGGATGGCAAGCGTGTTGTTTTGCGCAAGCCCGATGATGGCGAGTGTCACCCAACGGTCTGCGCACAGCGGTGCGCCTGTCGCGCTGATAAGTGCTTCCCCAGGAGTGCTGCCTGTGGGCGTCACAGCAACATCGTAATTGCCAGCCTCGACTTCAACCCATTCGCCAACGTCCGCGAATGCCATGCCTTGCGCACTGGCTTCCCCATTCAGGTAGAAGTCAACGACATTCGACGCACGCGATAGCGTTGCAAAGTGCGCTAGACGCACATTGGCTGTGCCGCCACCCTCACAGGTTTCTAAAGCCAGGTCTTGTGCGCCGCTGGGAGTCGTCGTTACTTCAGCGATCAATGCGCCGACATTTGTCTCATTGACGATGATTTGCGCATCGCTTGCCAAGCCAACAAATGCCACGAGGTAGCTGTATCCGCTGAGCAGTTCAAGACTCGCCAGTTCCATCAATACATCGACATTATTCTGTGAGGTCACTTGAAGATTATACGTACCAGCCAGCAGATCGGGCATCGTTGCCGCGCCATCGTTCGCAGCAGGTTCGTTGGAGATTCCCAACGTAGCGGCTTGACCCGGATACGTGAGATCGCCAATGAGTTCAGTACCATCTGCCACGCGCACATCCACCGCGCCGATATTCGGAATAGCGTGGAAGAAGGTCACGCGCGCCTGTCCCTCGCCAATTTCGCTGAAATTTTCGTCTATCGGTTGTATGACCAAAGGAAAGTTAGTATCACCGGGCATGCCGATAGCCGCTAATGTATACCAATCCCCGCTGGCTAGCGAGAAGTCCTCAACACTGTAAAGTGCGTTCTCCAGCGCCGTGCCCGCCGCCACCACTGCCAGATCATACACTCCGGCAGGCAGCTCAATCCATTCGGTGACCGCCGTGTAATCCAGTCCTTGCAATACGCTCAATTCGCCGTTGACATAAATGTCTACGAGTCCCGTGTTGGGTGCGAAGTGTGCGATACGCACGTGTCCGCTGCTATCCTGTGCCATCGTAGGCATCGCTGCGAATGTGAGAAGGAACAATACAATCCATAGTTTCCGCATCATCATTTCCTCTGCTAAACACAAAAGCGCACAGGCTTCTGTGCGCTGACGGTATTTACGTTGATAGAACGACAGGCTATTCGCTGCGTGTCCATGTAATTTGTTCGCGCACCTGTAAGTCAGTATGGCGAATCTTCATGGCAAGGTCGGCGGCAAGGTTGCGCATCAGGCGATACCCCAACTGTGGGTAAGTATCGCACAACAGCATCAGTTTATCGCGTGGGATGACGATCAGATGGGTGTCTTCCTTGGCGCAGCGCGCGCCCGCAGAACGCAGCCCTTCGTCAACGAGTGAAACTTCACCGAATGACTGTCCGCGCCGCAGTGTGGCGATGGGGACAGAGCCGGTGCTGGGTTCTTTACCAACCAACGATGGATCAACGACAATGTTGACTTCACCACTGGCGATCACATACAGTTCGTCGCCAGGGGTATTTTCCTCAAAAATAATATCGCCCGCTTGAAAGTGGCGTTCGGCACAGATCGAACCGACAAGTTCAAGCTGCGTATTGGTGAGTTCAAAAAATATGTCTGCTTGTTTAAGCACGGTACCGACAGACATCGAGATCTCCTATTCTAACAACGGCGCTCTTACAGATAGTGTATCACATCTTCAGACTTGTATTGCATTGTAACATAATTGGGTAGATGGGCAAGTTCGTAGGGCATCCGTTTAGCAGACACAACATAAATCAGCACATTTGGAATAGTGAACCTTATTGAATTCTTGTGACCCTTATAGTACAATTCTAATGTGCATTATCTATACTGTGATTGTTGGAACTTTGCGGCGATGGTTCAGGTGTTCACTTTTTGATTTTACTGAAAACTGTCACCTGACGACGGTAAACTCTGTACTCATTGCTTTCAACTCGTTGCTCATTGCTTAACTTTTGATTGGAGGTTGTGATGGCTGAAGAAACATTACGCGATGCGCCGCTGCCCTATAAAGTGTGGGGCACAGACTATATTGACGAAGGTTCGCGCATTCAAATGGATGTAGCGATGCGCTTGCCTGTGAGTGTGGCGGGCGCGCTGATGCCCGACGCGCATGTAGGCTATGGCTTGCCCATCGGCGGCGTATTGGCGGTAGAAGATGCTGTCATTCCCTATGCCGTCGGTGTTGATATTGCCTGTCGAATCCGCGTTTCGATCTTTGATGTTTCCCCAATTGTGCTGAATCAAAAAACAGCGCAGTTCAAAAAGACACTGGAAACCGAAACGAAGTTCGGTACAGGCGGCAAATGGGATCGGAATCAGCAGCCAGAGCATGAGGTGTTGGACGACCCCGACTGGAAAGCGACCTATCTACTGCGCTCCTTACAGTCAAAAGCCTATGACCAGATTGGCACATCAGGCACGGGTAATCACTTTGTCGATTGGTGCGCGCTCACGCTTGAAAAAGAGGATCAAGAGCTTGGACTAAAAGCCGGGAATTACCTGGCGTTGATGTCGCACAGCGGTTCGCGCGGCGTGGGTTATCAGATTGCCGATCACTACTCCCCGCTGGCGCAGCAGATGCATCCCCACCTTGATAAGAGTGTGCGCCATCGCGCCTGGCCGCCGATGACCTGGGCAGAAAGCAAAAAATACTGGCTTGCAATGAACCTTGCTGGACGCTTCGCCCACGCCAACCATGAAGTCATCCATCGTAAGGTGGCGAAAGCCGTAGGACTCAAGCCTGTCGCTGTAGTTGAGAACCATC
>CALMZT010001113.1 GCA_937870805.1 uncultured Chloroflexota bacterium | reverse complement strand
TTAAAGTTAGTGTTCGGTTTGCTTATTTTGAATATCGAACATCCAACACCCTGTTTAATTTTGAATAACTCAAACCTTAGTCTGATAAATGTGTTTTTGCAGGCAAATATTTGAGTTCGTTTTTTAATTAACACTGTTTTCTGCTCTATTCTTGAAGGGGCAGCACTGCCCCTTCAAGGCTCTCGTTATTGTCGATTACGCGCTTTGTGCTTCAGGTGTTGGCACTTCATCCAGCCGCGTTGGCAGTTCTTCGCGCAGTTGCGCTAGGCGCTCATCCGCTTCTTCTTGCGTCAGCCGCCCATTCTCCACCGCCTGGGTCAGCCGTTCCTCAGCCTGCGCCACCGCCAGTTCGATGAAGGCGTCCACGTCCACACCGTTCGCCGTCAGAATGCTTGCCAGCGAGTTCCCCGCGCGGTACTGCTCCATGATTTCACGTTCGCTCAAGCCCGTTTCTTGCGCCGCCAGCCGGATGATGCCCCGTTCCACCGCATGACGCTGAGCTTGCAAGCGCACTTCCCTATTCACCATGTTCGTGAACACTGTTTCCAGCGAGGCGATCATGGTATCTGCTTCTTCTTGCGTGATGCGTCCCTCGCTCACTGCCGTGTTGATTTGCTCTGTGGCATTCGCAATTGCTGTTGCAACCACTGAGTTCACATCACCGCCATTGGCTGTGATGATGTCCGCCAGCGTTGAACCCGCGCGCACCTGCCCCACGATCTCTTGCGGCTCTAGTCCAGTTTCTTCTGCGACAATGTTGATGAGTTCCCGCAGTAACCCATCGCCTCGTCGTCCACCACGTCCTCCACCATCCTGCTGCGCATACGCCGCGCTCACCCCTAAGACAGTGATGACGACCAGCGCCAGCGTGATGAGCAATTTCTTCGCGTTCATGTTCTCTCCATTCATTGGTAAACGATCAATACCTTTATATTCAGTCAGAAATGTAATGAAAGTATGTTGCGGTACTCAGCATTTGTAAAAAGTCTGGTAAAATCTCACTTTGCGAAACGGCAGGGATTTAACAATATCGCCTATGGATTTATCAATCATTATCGTCAGTTGGAACGTCGCTGATTTGCTGGCAGCCTGTCTCGCCAGCATCAAGCCAGAGGGGCTGGAGACCGAAATCATTGTCGTGGACTCTGCAAGCAGCGACCAAACCGTTCAGATGGTGCAGGCGCACTATCCTCATGTGAAGCTGCTGGCGCAAAGCGAGAATGTCGGCTACACACGCGGCAATAACATTGGCTTGCAAGCAGCGCAGGGACGTTACCTGCTGCTGCTCAATCCTGACACCGAAGTGATCGGCGATGCATTGTCCAGGATGGTTACTTACATGGACGCGCATCCCGAAGTCGGTATTCTCGGTCCCCACACACTCAACACTGATGGCAGCACACAATCATCCAAACGGCGTTTTCCCACTGTTGTGCTAGGTTTTTTTGAAAGTACGTGGCTGCAATCTTATGCCCCGAAGTCATTGCTTGATCGTTTCTATACCGCGGATATTCCCGCCAGCGCGACGGCTGAAGTCGATTGGGTGCAGGGGTCGGCGTTACTCGCGCGGGGTGAACTCTATCAACAGATTGGCAGGCTGGATGAAGGCTATATAATGTTTTCTGAG
>CALMZT010001112.1 GCA_937870805.1 uncultured Chloroflexota bacterium | reverse complement strand
TGACGCACCATCAATGTTAACAGGAAGTGGGGCAAACGAAATCCGAACGGTGTGAGACAGTGCGCTTTTGCGCGTACAACATTGCACCATTTGGATTGGCGGGGAATTATGGACTCCGTTCGCTAAAAAGTTCAGAATGTCAAAGTTCTGGATAACCATATGATCACGACGGTTTCCGTGCCGTCACAATGGGCTGATAGTAACCACTGGCTTCAGGTGTATGCCACTGGACATCGCTGAAGCCAGCTTTCTGCAAAAATACGCTCAACTCATCACGACGCAGGGCGCGGTACTGCGTTTCGCCATGATGCGTCACCCACGTTTTGCCATCGCCGCGCACGATGAAGTGTTGCAGCGTATACATATCGCCTTCCCAATCCCACACCTGAAAGATGATACGCCGTTCGCCGCCCGAATCGTAGACGCGCGGTGTTGTGGCTTGCGGCTTGTTTTGCAGAATAGCGTCGTAATCGCGTATGCTGGCGATGAGCATGCCGCCGGGTTTGGTTTTGGCGTACAGATTCTCTGCCGCTAATTCTAAATCCTCGTCGTGAATCAAATGGGGCAGCGCATTATCAAAGGCAACGACCAGATCATATTCACGCGGCACCTGCGTTTCCAGCGCGCGCATATCAGCGACTCCAAACGTGAGCGCAGCGCTTAAGCGTGAGGCGTGTTTGCGCGCTTCGCTGATCGATGCGGCGCTCAAATCTGTAGCGTGTACGCGATACCCACGCAGCGCCAAACCAATTGCCTGCGTTCCAATCCCACAGGCACAATCCAGCACACTCCATTGGTTCACGTTGACCGTGTTCGGTTCAGTCGGCGCATCCTCATCTACTTCCAGCGTCGGTAACTCCTTATCGGCTGGCTTGAAATGTGCCCGAATGAACTGATCGAGGATTTCGCCCTGCCGCCGCACTGACGCTTCCCACTCTTCAAAAATGAGCGTGTAGTGTTTGGCAAGCTGATCGTAGAAGTCTTCAACAGAATTTGACATCGCTTAAAGCCAGTTCGATAGTGCTTTTAATTCGGCTCATGGGTAAATTCAGTGCGAACAAGAGGATTAATCCCCTTGTTCAAGGCGAAAAAGCACTACTTGTATCCAAGAGCCTTTAATTATCAATCATACTCATGATTGGATTCTCCACACTTTCTCCATCAGGCGTGGTTGCCATCAGCCGTTCGCCCGTGCGCCAATCGTAAATGATCGTGCGCAGGCGATATTCACCTTCTGGCAGTTGGTTGAGTGGGATTTCGACCATGCGACAGCTTCGCGCAGCGTCGGGCAGCCCATAATCAGACTGCGCGCGTAACTGCCCGCTGCTGTCCTCAACGTGCAGCGCAGCGGAGTACGTACCGGGTGGCACATCCGGCGGCAGGCTAAAGCCTAACCACACGCGCAGCACGCCATCCCGTACATTGATCTGACCAACCAGCTGCACTTCTATGCCTGAACCGTAGCGGAAAACGGGCGCGTCATCCGTCAAACGCCCGAACGCCAGCACGCGCAGTTGCTCATCATCCTGAATCGTCGTGCACTGGTAAATATCCTGTTCATTCAGCCAGTACATCAGCAGTGACCATTCCGTGCTGATCCAATAGGGGTCATACGTTACCCACACGCGCTGCGCATCGCCCACTGCCTGCCCAATACGTTCCACATAATTCTGCACCGAAGGGCGCGTCTCGATTTCCAGCACTTCCACACGCCCCGGCAAATCCGCAAAATACCACACGATGGGATGAAGCTGCAAGCTGCCCATGTTGTCCACGCCGAGAATGTTGAGCACGACATCGCCGTCTTCCAGGCGCGGGGCAAGAATCTGTGCCATTTCGCGCACGGGCTGCGGCTGCGTGCGGTTCAGGATACTCCGCACTTCAAAATTGCGATCAATCACCAGCGCACTGACCAGCCATATGGCGACAAGCAACGCAGGAGGCACGTGCAGCTTCGATAGTTCATAAATGCCAAACCCCGCGATCAACGCCAGCAGCGGCAGTACACTCATCGCATAACGTATCTCATCGACCTTGAGAAAATAATATCCTGCCATATCAAGCGCCAGCAAAACGACAGTGAACACCATCAGCCATTGAGCCACCCGTGACCGCAAACTGAAAAATGCCAGCAGCGCCAGCAACGCCACGCTCGTATTGCTGAACGCATAGAGCATATCGCCCACAATCGAAATGAGGCGCACAAGATCGACCTGGGCACGATCTTGTGTTTGTACAATCGCCGCCGCGCGCAGTGCATTCGCCACGAAGGGCAGCAGCGTCAAACCTGCAACGACAAAGCACGCCAGCGTCATCCACCAATGTCGATTGCGCAAGCCATGCCGCAGCCGCGTGAGATGCCACAAGCCAAGCACGGCGACGAAAAAAGCGCAAAAATAATGAATGTAGATCAGCGCAATCATCGTCAACAGAAACGCCGCGTAGGTAAGAATGCCGCGTGGTCGCTGGATGATGTGCCAGTACAACAGCAGCAGCAGCGCCGCCAGCAGCACAATGATCGTGTAGCCGCGTATTTCGTGGAGATAGTAGACCAGCCATGTGCTTGTGCCCAGCGTTGCCGCCGCGCCAAACGCCGCGATGTGCTGCCTGCTCATTTCCCACGCCAGCCGATAGACAACCGCTACCGCCAGCCCGCCCGCCAGCAGCGACAGCACGCGCGCAAGATATTCTGACCAACCGACGCCATTGCCCCACGCCGACAATATCCAGGGGTAGCCCGGTAGCTGCCAGGGGTCTTCGCTGGCGAGGCGGTTCACGATGTCAATGGGGGAAAGCGGCGCACCAAAATAGCCCGCGCCCGCGTCATACAGCGACCACCACTCGTCGTACCACAGACCATCGGCGTTCAAATTGCGCGCCCCCAGCCATGTGACGACGAGCAGCAAGCCAACGAGCAGCAGCCAATGTCGAAGCGATGATGATTTCAACACATCCGAATCCGCTTATTCTTCATCCTCATCTGCCGACGCCAACTTCTTTTCCACAGGTTCGCCCCGTTTGAGTACATAATGATCCAGATCGCGCACGACAAACGTGTTGGGGAATACCGCGCGCGCCTCTTGCACAATGTCGCGCTCACGATAGCGGCGCGAGACGTGCGTGAGCAGCAGCGTACTCACGTTGGCTTCTTTAGCCAGTGTCGCCGCTTCATGCGATGTGATATGCCCGAAGGCGCGTGCTTCTTCGGTGTTCTCTTTCAAAAACGTCGCTTCGATCACCAGCGCGTCGGCGTCCTGCACATACTCGCGGATATTGTCCAGTCGCCCGATGTCGCCGATGTGTACCAGCTTCACGCCGCGCACTGCCTCGCCTAACACCATCTCTGGCGTGATGAGCCTGCCATCTGCCAGCGTCAGGCTTTCGCCTTTCACCAGCCGTCCGCGCTCTGGTCCGGCAGGTACGCCCAACGCTTCGGCTTTTTCCACCAGAAACGGGCGGTGTGTCTTTTGCTGGAACATGTAGCCAAAGTTGCCCGACCCACGATGCGTCACTGGAAACGCCGTCACGCTGAAATCTTTGTGCTCGAAAAAAGTGCTGGCTTTTTGTAAATCATAAAGACTGATTTTGAACGGCAGACGCTCGAAATCCAGCACGACGCCGTACAACAGCTTCGACACCCGATCAAGCGTCGCCTTGCCGCCCCAAATTTCGATCTCCTCCATTTGCTCCCAATTGGCAAACGTCGATACCAGCCCGCCCAGCCCTAAAAGGTGGTCAAGGTGTCCGTGCGTGAGCAAAATACGGTTGAGACGCTTGAAGCCGATGCCGCTGCGCAAAATCTGCCGCTGTGTGCCTTCGCCGCAGTCGATGAGGAAGCGGTATTCTCCTGCCAGAATCGCCTGCGCCGCCAGCCCACGATGAATCGACGGCGCCGACGCCGACGTGCCGAGAAATACAATTTCAAACATGCGTTACCGTGCCACCATGATGGAGTCCAAGAACAGTCTGTCGCCGCGCGGCTGCCCATCTTCCAGTACGACCATGCGCACTTTGTCCAAATCCTGATACGCACCGACAGAGATCGCATAACGTCCGTCGCGCAGGGTTTGCGGCAGTTCAATGTACGTGACCTGTATCAGAATATCGCGCGGGAACAGGTGATCGGCGCTGGCGCTGATGACATCACGCTGCGCATCGACAGACGCGGGATCAGCGAGTAAATGCGTGAACAGCAGAATATCGCGCGGTATCATGCCGTCGATGCGCCAATAGGTGACAACAGTGACGGTATCACCGGGACGGAATGAGGGCACACGCTGCGGCTCATAGCCTAGAAACGTGATGTTACCGCCGAATGTTGCCGGAATTCTTGCGGGCGCAAAACCGCCGGGCAAATCGGGCGAATAGTTCACGGGCAGCGTCGTCGTGAAACGCCCGACGGTATCTGCCACCCTGTTCGCCACATCCAGCATCAGTATCGAACCTGGCGGAATGCCTGCCTCGCTCACCGGTTCGCCGTCGTTCAGCCATACGCTGAGTGAGGGGTTCATCCGTTCGGGCAGCGTGGGATCGATCAACACGATTTGCTGACGTTCGCCGCCGTTTGCCAGCACCAAGCCACTGAGACAATCCACGAAACGCATCTGCTCATCGCTGCGATGCATCATCGCCAGCAGCAAGGAAGTGCTTTGATCGTTGATGACTTGATAAGGGTTGAGCGACGGCGCGCAGATTACTGTTGGGATCGTATCGGCAGTGCGATCAATATAGTTGGCAATCGCGCCTAGATCGCCATTGTATGCCTGGCGCATTTCGGGTTGCTGTGCCCATGTGATAAACAGGTCGCGCGCTGTCCACACCAGATTGAACGCCAGCAGCAGCCCCAAAGCTGCGATGCCTACGCGCTGCATATTACGCTGCAAACTGCTGTAAATCGTCTTGATGCCAATTGCAAAGAACAGCGCGATCAAGGGCAGCAGCGCGGAGTACGAGGGAAAATAGGGGCTGTTTTGCGCCAGCAGTGCTGAGGGCAGCAGCGCGACGAACGCGATCAAGGGCAGCGCATAACGCGGCAATCCCCAATAGCGCACAGCCGTCACGATGCCGATCACTACCAGAAAGCCGCTAACGAGATCAATTAACGGGCGTCCGGGCACGTTATAGATCGGATTTTCATCGCCAACGAAGAATATACCGCTGACCGCCG